>CAYQWO010000068.1:0-3494 GCA_964421095.1 uncultured Syntrophaceae bacterium | reverse complement strand
CGGAGGCGTACTGAGAAATGGGCTGATGGCGGCCAAGCTGGCCAAGGGGGGACTGGTGGCCGCAAAAACCGCTTTGGAGGGGAAATGCGGATTCTTTGCGGCCTTTGGAGGGCTGGAGCTGCGCGATACAGTTCTGGCTCAGATGGATAAGATTACCTCCTCTTTAGGGCGCGATTTTGAAGTGGGGAAGAATATTTTTAAGCCTTATCCCACGTGTGGATACAATCAGGTCGGGGTGGAAGTGGCCGTGGAGATGGCCAAAAAATATGATATCAGACCGGAAAACATTGAGGCCATTCAAGCCACCGTTTCCCCAGAAAATAAGAATTATCCGGGCGGTGACTTTCATGGGCCCTATGAGACGATCGATCAAGCGCTTTTGAGCAAGCCCTTCTCGCTGGCCACGGCGATGACCTATCGAAATATCACGGTCGATATGTACTTAACAAAATTGAACGCACCGGAAATTCAAGGATTGGCCAGAAAGGTTTCAACAGAAAGCAAGGAAGGGATGGGCTTTCTGGATTATAAAATCGCTGTAAGGCTTAAGGGCGGAAAAGTGGTCAGTGGAGACCAAGGCTTAGCGGACATGAAGAACTATTCTTTGGACCGAAAGCGGGCAGGCGATAAATTCTGCCAACTCACTTCGAATCTCCTCATAAAAGAGGATGCCATAAAAATCGCCAAGGAGATTTTCCGATTACCGGACATGCCCAACCTTAAGGCGCTTTCTCAGTTGTTTAAAAAGACGAAAGCAAAATAGAGCGTCCGAATTCGATGAAGATAAAACGAGAAAGGGGATCGGGAGTAAATGAGCTTTCTTGAAAGATTATTCCAGCCGGGGAGCATAGGAACTCTTACCATCGCCAATCGGATCGTCATGGCCCCCATGGTAACGCATTTTGCCCAAGAGGGGAAAGTAACGGAGAGGATGATTGGGTATTACGCGGAGCGGGCTCAGGGAGGGGCAGGCCTATTGGTATTGGAAGCAGCCTACCCCCGCACTGTAGGCCATCCTGGAAGAGTTCATATATGGAGCGAAGCGTTTATTCCGGGGTTGAAGAGATTGACCGATGAGGTCCATCGCTGTGGGGGAAAGGTAGCCATCGAGATTAATCCCAGTCGGGGAAGAGCCGATGAAGCAGATCCCATTTCCCCTTCTAATGTTCCCCATCCCCTAACCGGGAAAATCCCAAAAGCACTCACCCTGGAGGAAATTCGGGATTTGGAGGAGGATTTTGGCCGGAGCGTAAAACGGTCGAGAGAAGCAGGATTTGATGCGGTCATGATTCACGGGGGAACTGGCTACCTCATTAGCGAATTTCTGTCTCCCCGAATCAATCTCAGAACAGATACTTACGGTGGGGATATTCGAGGCCGGGCCCGTCTGGCTGTGGAGATGGTACAGGAAGCCAAGAAACAGGGGGGAAAGGATTACCCGGTCATATTAAGGCTGGCGGCCAGCGAAAGGATCGAAGGTGGGGTTTCATTGGAGGATATTTTAGAAACTTGTAAATTAGTCGAAGATGCCGGTGTTGACGCCATAGATGTAGTTTCAGGAGTTGCCGAGACCATGGAATGGGTCGTCCCCTCTATGTACTTTCCTCTCGCCTGTAATGTTCCCCTGGCCGATAAAATTAAAAGGCGAGTTTCCATCCCGGTCATGGTTGCCGGAAGGATTAATGACCCTTCTCTGGCGGAGGAGATCCTGAAAGAGGGGAAGGCCGATTTTGTAACGATGGGCCGGGCCCTTTTAGCTGACCCTTATTTTCCCGCCAAGGCCAAAGAGGGAAGGGTGAACGAGATTCGGAAATGCATTGCTTGTCTGCGGTGCCTTGAGAGTTTTTCCGCCCATCAACTTTTAGTATGCGCCGTAAACCCCACAGTTGGCAGAGAAAGAGAGCCTGAGCCAAAGGAAGGCAAAAAGAAAAAAGTGATAATCGTAGGCGGAGGTCCGGCGGGGTTGCAGGCGGCGATTACCGCGGCGGAAAGGGGGCATGAAGTCATTCTTCTGGAGAAGGAAAAGGAGATCGGAGGCCAGTTGAACTTAGCAAGCCTTGCTCCGGGCAAGGCAGAATTGAGAAACGTCCTCGAATATTTTTCGAGTCAGCTGGAGAAGAAAAGCGAAAAAATAACAAAGATTCATGAAGAGGGAACATCCTCTGGGGTAAGAGATTTGAACCCCGATACGGTTATCGCGGCGGTTGGCTCGGCTCCCCTCATTCCCGACATCCCTGGGATTCAGGAGGGGATGAGAAATAAGAAAGTAGTTACGGGCCGTGAAGTCCTCTCGGGAAAAGTTAGGTTAGGAAAGAAAGCGGTGGTTATAGGTGGTGGAAGGATCGGCTGCGAAATCGCTGATTACCTGGCAGAGAAAGGGCATGAGGTGGTCATTATAGAAATTCTGCCCGAGCTGGCTATGGATGCTTTTCCCTGGATTCGTAAGGTTCTTTTGGAACGTCTCCAAGAGAAAGGGACTCAGGCATACAGGGGAGTGAAAGAGGAACAAATTGTCGAAAAAGGAGTGGAGATCGTTGACTTATCCGGAGAGAGGATGCTGATCCAGGCTGATAAAGTCATCCTGGCTACTGGGTCTACCCCTGATATCGCCGCACTCCGCTCCTTGCAAGGAACGGCCGCCGAATTTTATTGGATCGGGGACTGTAAGGAACCGCGAAAGATTCTGGAGGCCATCCACGAAGGGTATACAGTAGCCAGGAATTTGTGAAAAAGAAGAAAAGGAGCCCCTAACAAGCCTAAATTGTCATGGGGAATAAGTGAGGGCCGGAGCGTCCGATACTATTCATTAGGGCAAGAGAAGTTTTCCGTGGCCGATGATCTGTCGGTTATCCACCCACAGACTGGGAGAACCCATAACGCCATCAATATGGGTGGCGCTGGGAGTATGGCCGCCGAGGGTTAAGTTATCTCCCAGGGCGATATGGATGGAGCCGAGGCGCTTTTTGTCCTCCGAAACATTGTCCGATATCCTCGCCTGGGGATTGGTACCCACGGCAAATTCTCCGATATTGAACGAGTTCTGATCTCCCCGTTTCTTCAGAATACCGAGCAGGATGCCGGCTTCCGGGCCCCCTTCCATTTTTGTGCCCCGTCCGTTTTCCACGATCATTCTTACCGGTTCTTTCACCCGGCCGATTTGGTGAATGGAAGAATCGATGACCAATTTACCCCTGGCGGTTCCTTCTACCGGGGCCATGGCAGCCTCTCCATCGGGAAAACAAGCAATCGCCCCTGGCTTAAATACGCCGGCCAACTCCACGGCCTTTCTTCCCTCGACAGAAAATATCAATTCCGTCCCCAAATCACTGATAATCCGGACCTGCGAGCCGCCGGTAAGAATCTCCGCTACCCGGGCCGTGATCCTGCCCACTTCCTGATAGTCGGCAGTGGCCGCTCCTCGGGTCAGCGTATCAATCGTTATGTCCGGCATGCCGATATATTTTTTACCCAGCTTGAGCCCAGTCCGGACGCAA
>CAYQWO010000067.1:0-12079 GCA_964421095.1 uncultured Syntrophaceae bacterium | reverse complement strand
GCTTCAAAGGCCTCCACGGCTGAAAGCTGCATGCCTTTCTCCTTGGCGGCATGGACAATTGCCTCCCCCAGGGGATGCTCCGATCCCTTCTCCACCGAGGCCGCCCACAAGAGCACCTGTTCTTCCTGGAAATCATCGTTCGCCGCCACATCGGTGACTACAGGCTTTCCCTGAGTGAGCGTTCCGGTCTTATCGAAGATGATCGTCTTTACCCGCTGAACCATCTCCAGGCTCTCCCCACTCTTGATGAGAATGCCATTCTCGGCGCCCCGACCGGTGCCCACCATGATGGCCGTCGGAGTGGCCAATCCCATGGCGCAGGGACAAGCGATGATGAGGACAGCGACAAAATTCAGAAGAGCAAAAGTAAAAGCGGGAGAAGGCCCAAAGATCAGCCAGATGGCAAACGTAGCCAGAGCGATCAGGATCACGATGGGAACGAAAATGCTCGCCACCCGGTCAGCCAGTCTCTGAATCGGGGCTTTAGAGCCCTGGGCTTCTTCCACAAGCTTGATGATCTGGGCCAACACTGTTTCTCTGCCTACCTTCGTGGCCTCGAATTTAAAGGAACCCGTCTTGTTGATCGTCGCCCCCATGACCTGGTCACCGGGGTGCTTCTCCACGGGAATACTCTCCCCGGTCAACATGGATTCGTCCACTGCCGATAGACCTTCGCGAACGATTCCGTCCACTGGAATCTTCTCGCCGGGACGGACGACTACCAAATCGCCCTGACGTACCTCCTCCACTGGGATATCCAGCTCCACCCCTTCACGGATGATACGGGCAGTCTTGGCCCTGAGACCCATCAAACGTTTGATCGCCTCGGAAGTGTGCCCTTTGGCGATGGCTTCGAGCAACTTGCCCAGAAGAATGAGGGTGATGATCATTGCCGCTGTGTCATAATAGACTCCCAATCTCAAGCCATAGGCCTTGAAGACAGCGGGAAGGAATGTGACTACGGCGCTGTAACCATAGGCGGCCGAAGTCCCTACGGCAATGAGGGTATTCATATCCGAAGTCCGGTGCTTGAGGGCCGACCAAAATCCCCGGTAAAACTGCCAGCCGGCCCAGAACTGTACAGGAGTGGTCAGAATAAAAAGGGTGATGGATTCTCCGAGTACCTTCGGCCACCAGGGAAACCATTCCGGGAAACTGCCGATGAAGACCGCGGCTGTAAGGGAGGCGCTGAAGATGAATTTCTGCTTCTGCCGCCGAATCTCCTGCCTCCGTGCTTCCCTTTCACGGTCGGCAAGGCCTTCCTCTTCGAAACCGCGGACTTCGTACCCAAGGTCTTCGATGGCCCTGCGAAAATCGGATTTTTCCAGGAGGCCAGGTTGGAAAAGTACTGTAGCTTTTTCCGTGGCCAAATTTACGTTGGCCTCTGAGACCCCCTCCAGGGCTCTCAGAGCCTTCTCCACCTTGCTTACACAGGAAGCGCAGGTCATTCTGCCAACGGAAATAACCATCCTTTCCTTTTTATTCGCAGGCAGGGGTACGTGATAACCCAGGTCTTCTATGGCCCGAATCAGGCTCTCCTCATTAAGAAGGCGGGGATCATAAGTAACCACTGCCTTTTCCGTAGCCAGATTGACGTTGGCTTCTTTGATCCCGGGAAGGTTTCGCAGGCCTTTTTCAATCCTGGCGACACAGGAAGCGCAGGTCATTCCCTCAACGGGCAAAGTAACGGTTTGATTAGCGTTTTCTTCCATATGTATTAAGATGCATTTTGAGAAGGTCTTGATTCAAATCCGGCGACCTTCTAAAAAGTCGTCATTCCCGCGCAGGCAGGAATCCAGACTCCGTCCCTGCGAAAGCAGGGAACCATTAAAAAGGAAATGGATTCCCGTTTCCACGGGAATGACCAGAAGGGGGAAGTTATAGAATCTTTGAAGGGGCATCATCCATTTATCTCGCTCTGCTTTTTTTTTGACATATGGAATCTAATCCATTATAATATTTTTTTAGCTTTTAGGAGAGGTTTTTCGATGGTAACTCATATGGCCAAAAAGGGAGAAGTCGAACGGAAGTGGCACCTGGTGGATGCCCAAGGGAAAACACTCGGGCGGCTGGCATCCCGCGTGGCGATTCTCCTACGGGGAAAACATAAGCCGATTTTCACACCTCACGTAGACGTGGGGGATTTCGTCGTCGTGGTGAATGCTGATAAAGTTGCCCTGACGGGGAAAAAATGGAAGGAAAAGCTCTACATCCACCATTCAGGGTATCCCGGCGGTTTTAAGTCGATCAGCGCTGAAAAATTGATGGAGAAAAAGCCCGAGCGACTGATCACTATGGCTGTTCAGGGAATGCTCCCCAAGAACAAATTGGGCCGAAAGCTTTTAAAGAAACTGAAAGTTTACCCCGGTGAAGCGCATCCCCACCAAGCCCAGCAACCAGAAGCTTCAGTGTAAAGGAAAAGGAAGATGCCTGAAAAGACATTCTACGCAACTGGAAAGAGAAAATCCTCCATCGCCAGGGTATGGATGAAACCCGGCGAAGGCAAGATTACCGTAAATGATAACCAACTGGAGACCTATTTTCCTCTGGATACGGCCAGGGTGATGATCTTCCAGCCTCTTGAGCTCACCGGCACCCTGGGACAATTTGATATCTCTGTCAATGTTCAAGGAGGAGGTATCAAAGGCCAAGCAGGAGCCATCCGGCACGGTATCACCCGGGCGCTCTTGACCGTGAAAGATGAATTCCGCGAGATGCTGAAAAAGGCGGGGCTCATCACCCGAGACCCGCGAGTCAAGGAGCGCAAAAAGTACGGCCAGAAAGGTGCCCGGAAAAGATTCCAATACTCCAAGCGGTGATGGATATTTGAACCAGAAAGGAAGGCCTTCCGGCCTTCCTTTTTTTTATCGAAATTTTGCCAGCAGAACGGAGAATCGCCATGACGCGCGTGGGCGTAGTAGGAGCAACCGGATACACTGGTCTGGAACTGGTACGCCTGCTCCTCAGACATCCCCGAATCAAGATGACCGCACTGACCTCAGAACGGTACGTGGGCCAACCCATTTGGAAAGTCTTCCCATCCCTTATGAAGGAAACCGACCTCGTCTGCCAGGCCCTGGACGTTGAGTCTCTATCAAAGTCTTGCGATTTTGTCTTTACGGCCCTTCCGCACAAGACCGCGATGGAAGTGGCCCCCGGGCTTATCCAGAGGGGTCTGAAGGTCGTGGACCTGAGTGCAGATTTTCGCCTGGGTGACCCAAAAGTCTATGAGGAATGGTACGAAACACACACTGCTCCAGCGCTATTGCAGGATGCGGTTTATGGAATTCCGGAGCTTCGTCGAGAAGAAATCAAGAAAGCTTCGCTGGTCGCCAACCCCGGGTGTTATCCCACAAGTGTTATTCTGGCTCTGGCCCCGGCCTTGCGGCATAGGCTTATCGACCATCGCACAATCATAGCCGATTCCAAGTCAGGGGTCAGCGGAGCCGGACGGTCTGCAGTCCTCTCCTCCCTCTTTGCCGAGGTGAGTGAGAATTTCAAAGCCTACAAGGTAACGGAACACCGGCACACGCCGGAGATGGAGCAGGAGCTGAGTCGGGTAGCCGGCGAGAAAGTGGTCATCACCTTCACCCCTCACCTGGTGCCGATGAAACGGGGCATTTTGTCCACGATCTACGCCTCTCTCGCGAAACCGCTTGCCGAAGCAGAAATCTTGGACCTCTACCGCAATTTTTATGCCCATGAGAGATTCATCCGCCTGCATCCGTCCGATCTTCTGCCCACGACCGCAGATGTGCTTGGGTCCAATTATTGCGACATCGGTCTAAAGGTGGACCAGAGAAACAACCGCTTGATTCTGATTTCAGCGATCGACAACCTGGTGAAAGGCGCATCCGGTCAGGCCGTCCAGAATATGAACCTGATGCTCGGTCTTGAGGAATCTCTGGGAATTGAAGTTGTTCCCCTGTATCCATAAAAGAAAATTTATCAGCCACCGACTTCCTTTCGTCTTCTCCAGGGCCGACTTCTTGAACATTCCCCAAGAACATGTTAATTTTTAAAGAAGAAATGCGTTCCCAATGAAAGAGCCGGAGAAGGGAATGGGGGCCCCAAAAGAAATTCTGGCAATCGACATCGGGAGTGGAACCCAGGACATTCTTCTTTATGAAGAGGGGATGCCCATGGAGAATTGCGTGCAGATGATCCTCCCCTCCCCTACCCGCATCATTGCCCAGCAAATATTCCAAGCAACGGCTTTAAGAAAAAATATCTTCCTTACCGGCAACACCATGGGCGGCGGTCCATGCACTCTGGCCGTTGAAAAACACCTCCGAGCGGGACTGAAGGTCTACGCCACGGAACTGGCTGCTCTGACTTTTCACGATAATCTTGACGAAGTCCGCCGGCGCGGGATTCAAATTAGCCACCGGCCCCCGAAGGGAACGTATCCGATTCACCTGAGCGACGTGGATCTGGCCTCCCTTCGCAAAGCACTCAGGCCTTTTCAGGTCAATCTTCCCCAAACCTGTGCCATTGCTGTTCAGGACCACGGCTTCAACCCCAGGGGAAGTAACCGCAGTTTCCGGTTTCATTATTGGGAAAAATTCCTCGCGGCCGGGGGCCGTCTCCGGGACTTAATCTACTTTAGCCCGCCAAAATACATGACCCGGATGGTTGCGGTACAGAAGGATGCCCCGGGGGCCGCTGTGATGGATACGTGCGCGGCAGCCATCTGGGGAATCCTCTGTGATCCCACGGTGGTGGAGAAGCGGGCAGAAGGCTTTGTCGCTGTGAACCTGGGAAATCAGCATACCCTGGGATCCCTCATACAAGGAGAACGAATATGGGGAATCTTTGAACACCACACCAGCCAGATGACCCGCGAAAAGCTCATATCAGCCTTGGACCGTTTTCCCCAAAAGCTGCTCTCCAATGAGGAGATCTTCCGCGATGGCGGACATGGTTGTGCGGTTGATCCGACCTTTTCCCGGAAAAAGGGATACCGTTTCATTGCGATTACAGGTCCGCAGCGCTCTCTCGCTGAAGGACTGGGTTACTATATGGCCGTGCCCTATGGGGACATGATGCTGACCGGCTGCTTCGGTCTCGTTGCCGCCTTAAAGACCAAATTAACCGCAGAGAACGCAGAGGCCACAGAGAAATAAAAAAATCGGATAGCGAAAAATGCATTTTTTGTTATTGGCTTTTAGTTTTTTCTTTCTAAATAGAATCTCTGCGACCTCCGCGTTCTCTGTGGTGAGGTATTAATCAATGAATGAAGAGCAGGCCAAGAAGAAAATCGAGAAGCTGCGGCAAGAGATCAATTACCACAATTACCGGTATTATGTTCTCGACAATCCAGTCATTTCTGACTACGAATATGACCAGCTCCTGCGGGAGCTGGAAAACCTGGAAAAGCAGTTCCCCCACCTCATCACTCCCACCTCTCCCACCCAAAGAGTTGGGGCTCCTCCATTGGAAAAATTCGAGGAGGTCCGGCATACCTTCCCGATGCTCAGCTTGGCCAATGCTTTTGAAGAGGAAGAGGTCAAGGAATTTGATGCTCGCGTGAAGCGCTTCCTCGAGACCCCCAAGGACATCGAATATTGCGCCGAGCTGAAAGTCGACGGAGTGGCCGTGGAGCTGGCCTACGAGGGGGGGCATTTCCTCAAAGGATCCACCCGGGGCGATGGTTTCGTGGGAGAAGACGTTACTCAGAATCTCAAGACGGTCAAGTCCATTCCCTTATCTTTGATCCCTGCGAAGGAGAAGCGTCTGCCATCGCGGTTGGAAGTACGGGGGGAAGTTTACCTGCCCATAAAACCTTTCCAGGAGCTGAATCAACAGAGGGAACGGAGCGGAGAATCCCTCTTTGCCAACCCGCGCAACGCCACTGCTGGCTCACTGCGTCAACTCGATTCATCCATCACAGCGAAACGACCGCTGGATATTTTTTGCTACGGGGTGGGCCAGGTCTCTGGCCAATCTTTCGCCACTCACTGGGATCTTCTCGAGAATCTCCACCTCTGGGGTCTCAAAGTTAATTCCCATCGGAAGCAATGCCGAAAAATTGAGGAAGTCCTTGAATTCCACCAGAAGATGGATGGGCTCAGAGAGAAACTCCCGTACGAAATCGACGGGGTGGTAATCAAGGTCAATTCGCTACGGCTTCAGGAAACCCTGGGGACGATTGCTCGCAGCCCACGCTGGGCCCTGGCTTTCAAGTTCAAGCCCAAGCAAGTAACCACTAAAATCCAGGACATTATCGTCCAGGTGGGGAGAACTGGAGCCTTGACCCCCACGGCCCTAATGGACCCGGTGCGGGTGGGAGGAGTGGTGGTCAGCCGGGCCACTCTGCACAATCAGGATGAGATTGAAAAGAAAGATGTGCGCATCGGGGACACGGTGGTCGTCCAGCGGGCCGGAGATGTCATTCCTGAGGTAGTGAGGGTTCTTCCGGAGAAGCGCACGGGCAAGGAGAAAAAATTCCGCATGCCCGACAAATGCCCGGTCTGCGGTTCGGAAGTCTTCAGACCGGAAGGCGAGGCAGTGGCCCGCTGCATGGGCATCGCCTGCCCGGCTCAGGTCAAGGAGACCATCATTCATTTTGCCTCCCGGGGAGCCATGAATATCGAAGGCCTGGGAGAGAAGATTATAGAGCAGCTGGTGGACCGGGGCCTGGTCAAAGATTATGCCGATCTGTATGCCTTGACCAAGGATGATATGCTCACGCTGGAGCGCATGGGGGAGAAGTTGGCCGGAAATATTCTGACTTCCATCCAGAACAGTAAAAAGACCTCCCTGGACCGTTTGATCTATGCCCTGGGCATTCGCCAGGTAGGGGAGTCCATGGCCAAACTTCTGGCCCGTGAATTTTCCGACCTGGGGGAGCTCTCCAGGGGTTCCGAGGAAAGGCTGCAGGTGATCCCCGGAGTGGGGCCGGAAAAGGCCAAATCCATTGTGAAATTTTTCCAGCAAAAAGGAAATCAAAGGGTCATTCAAAAACTCGAAGAGCGGGGGGTAGAATATCCTGCGCGTCCTCAGCCAAGGAGTAAGAAGTGGGAAGGCCAGACCTTCGTTTTCACCGGCACTCTTAAGACCATGAGCCGCGAGGAGGCCGAGTCAAAGGTTGAGGCGATGGGAGCACGGGCTTCTTCTTCCGTAAGCAAAAAGACTAATTTTGTGGTTGTGGGAGAGGACCCGGGCTCTAAATACGAGAAGGCGCGAGCCCTGGGTGTGCAGATCATAACAGAAGATGAATTTTTAAGAATGCTGAAGCAGGAATCCCGGTGAAATCCCATGGCCAAATCTCGCGCCAAGCTGATCATTAAAGGGATCGTTCAAGGTGTGAACTTCCGGTATTACACGCAGCGGGAAGCTCGAAAATATAACGTTACCGGATGGGTTCGCAATCTTGTAGACGGATCTGTGGCGGCAGTTTTCGAAGGAGAAGAAGAAGACGTCGAGGCAATGGTCCAGTGGTGCCGCCATGGACCTCCGGGAGCCCACGTCACTGAGCTCATTGTTCAACCGGATGAATACCGGGGAGAATTCCAATCTTTCTCCGTAAAATTCTGACCTACCCAGCGGAGCATCCTCCACTCTCCAGCCGGCGCCGAAAAATGATCCTATGACGGCGATTGTTCTCCTCGTTATCTGTGTCTCCGTTCAAATCCTCATTGCGGCGGGTCTGGGCTTTTACTTCCTCAGGCGCTATCTTCGCCAGCGGCGAGAAAAAAATATGAGCCCTCCACCAGATGACAAGATCACCATGGATCAAGAATGAATCGGTCATCTCCGAGCCATGTCTAACCGTTTATTTTTCCTCCTCGCCCTTTTTCTGCTCCCGGCTCTGGGCTTTTTCCTCTTTTTCCTTTTCCTTTTTCTCTTTCTTCTTCTTTTTCTGGGGAGCCGGACCCTTCCCCTCGAGTTCGGCGATCGGTCTTACCACAAGCTTTCCGGGTTGGTGGGGGAAATCAACTCGCAGATAGACTTTCTTGGGAAAAATCTTGTATACCACCCCCTCCTTCTCTTTTCCCCCGAATAGGAACTTTACTCGATCGCCCACATTCATTCCCTCATCCTCCTTCTGCTTTTGGCGGTATTTTTGCAATCTAAGCTCCCTCCCCCTTTTCCTGTCCCCCGCAATCAGGAGAAATGGCAGGGGGACGGGGAAACGCCCAAATTGCTCAGAGGATGGAAGATACCATTTTCGTCCGTCCCTGGCAAGGGAAAATTGGCTGATAATCTCCTTGCTTTTCATGGGGTTTAAAGATAGAATGGCCTGCGAGGAAAACGCCGAAAATGGAAGAGCTCGACATCATTCAGAGGCAGCAAGAACGCAAGGTCGTGGAGATCGTTCGCAATTTCCTCCTGGCCATCCGGACCTTCCAACAGCAATACAATAAATACAGGCAAGGCTCCCTGCGTTTTTCCGACTTAGCCCAATTCGTGGACGACCGGGGGGAGAGTGTCCTTTTTGCCCTCAAGGAAAGCTGTCAAACCCTGTTTCGCCATAGCTCCGCCCCCGTTTTGCAAAAAGAGCAAATCTTCGACTTAACCATCGGGTCCATCTTCCACCTGGCCATGAAGCTGCGCGAAGACCTGTATCAACTTGAAGTTTATGGACCAAGATATTCCGAGTTGAGTGCCAGAGGCGACCGCTCCCAGGGGCAGGGGAACCTGATTCGGGAGTTTAAGAAAATCATCTCCCGCACAGAAGAGAGCTTCAAAGAGGGAGTCGAAGAAATCAATGTCCTCTTTCAGGATGTCTTTCGACAATTCCAAGAGCTTCTTGGAGAGTACCGGGAGAACGGATTGCTCGCCCGCTTCCTTCTGGAAGAAAGCGACCTTTTGAAAGAGGTTTTTAGGATAGATTCTGTAGAAGATATTTTCCGGACTCTTTACGGGTCTAACGAAGCTCAGGGCTATCACTTGGCCGGTGAATCTTATTTTCAGAGCGCTTTCTATGCCAAGGCGATCAAAGCCTTCACCCAGGCACTGGAAAAGAGCCCAGGAGACGAAAGTCTCCAGTTCAAGATATACCTGAGCCAGGGCCTGGAGCAATTCTATTCTTTTGCCCCCCTCCAAGCTCTCAGGTCTTTCGAGAAATGCCTGCCCTTGGCTGCAAAAGTGGAATTCTTGGAATCCTACCGGGCCATGATTCGCAAGGTTTGCCAGAAAGTCCAGGAAGAATTACCCGGAAGGAGGAAAACCGATCAGCATCGCGATCTGGTTAAAAGAGCGAAACTCCTTCAAAAGCAGCTGGAAGAGCTGCCCCCAGTTCCCTCCGGTAACCATCCAACGTAACCGGGGGGTCAGTCAAGAGCCATTTTCAAAACCTCAGGGGATCAATCTCCTCATCTTTGGCCGGGATGGCCAGCAAGCGGCCAGCCAAGTTCCCCAGTTCGCCACCGTAGTGCACTTCAACCGCCTCCTGTTCTTTGGCCTTGCTGTAGCGGGCGAGTATGGAGGCAGCCAAACCCAGCTCTTCTCCCTTGGCTTTTCCCCGAAGCAGTCCCAGAGGTCCGGGAATTCCCTGAACTTTTAGGAATACATCTCCATCCTGCCTGAGCTCCATCAGTCTCTGGTTCTCTTCATCCCTCCTTCCCACGACCAGGTGCTGCCCGCCGGGAAATTGGAAATGCCTCCCGACCTGCAAGAGCAGGGTTTCCTTTACAGTAATATTTGGGCGCTCTGAAAAATACTTCCGGATCCGGTTCGCCAATACGGGGTCCGTCAGGAGGCAACCGCCCGCCGGGCTGGGGTAGTGCTGGAAGCCCATCTCCTCGGCCAGTTTCATCTGCGGCCTGCGGCTGCGCCCGCTCCAACCGAGGAGCTTCTCGCGGTCCACCATGCCCGTCAGCTCGGGACGAGTGGGTTTTAGATTCTTGGCGCACAGAGGCCGGAGGAGGATGCCCTCGGTCCCCGAATCGCGCTCGACGATCCGCAGAGTGTCCCTCCGTTGAGACATGGGCCGCTGGCCCAGCACTTCCCCCGTAACCAGAAAATCTGCCTTTTCTTCCTCCATTAAAGCTTTTGCTTTGGAAAATAGAAAGATTTTGCAGTCGATGCAGGGATTGAAGTTCTTTCCGTAGCCGTAATGAGGATTACGGACCACCCGAAAATATTCTTCGCCTACGTCGATGATTCGCGCCTGAATCCCATAAAGCTGCCACCATCTTTCTGTGAAACGAGACTCCTGACCTTTCTTGCTGTACCCGAAAAAGGGGGTAATAAAATGCAGACCGATAACGTCAATCCCCTGGTCCATGATCAGGCGGGTGGCCAGAAGGCTATCGAGACCGCCGGAGAGCAGGGAGAAAGCTCTCCCTTTGCTCATGGCTTTGTCCTTGGCGGGGCCGTTGGCTTGGAGACGGGCTTCAGAGTAGAAGGGGATGCTGGCGAAGGTATGACGATGTCCAGATTTTTCACTTCCCCTTTGGTCGCCTGGAGGTTTTTCTCGACCTCTCCGTATCCTTCAACCTTGATGGTCACCCGGTAGGTGCCACTTTCCAGGCCCAGAAGGGAGTAAAGTCCTCTTTCAAAAGGAATCACTTTGCCCCGGCTTCCCTCCCAAAGGACTATACTCCCCTTGGCAATTGGTTTTCCAGAAGCATCCTTGATCAGCCCATAGATCGTTCCAAACTGCTGTTCTCCATCTTGACGGGCAAGAATATCCTTCTGCGGAGAAGGGAGTTGATCAATGGCCAGGGTGGTGTTTTCTTCCTTAAAGATCGTGAAAGTGGTGGCTTCCTCGACATCCAGGCTTCCGCCCACAATGTTCCGGGGGTTGAGGTTGATCCCATCTGTGTACCGCAGAATATGAAAAGGGTCCACGAAGTTCTTCGAGTGGAGTAAGTCGGTAAAGGCCCACCCGATATCCGGATAGTATACCTCAACCCAGGCGTGGTAGCCGCCCCCGCTGATTTGTACTCCCCAGTATTTTTTGGAGATCCCCCAGTCATACCCCGGCGGTAAATACCCGTGGGCATACCTTGCCGGGATGCCTACGGTCCGCAGCATGGCGATGGCCACATTGGTATAGCCGACGCAGGATCCCCGCTTGTTATAAAAAACCGATCTTCCGTCCTGAGGGGTGTTGGGGCCCGCATCATAGCTGTAGTGATCTACAATCCAGTTGAGGATGGCGGACACCGCCTCATGCACGGACCGAGCATTTTGCACCAGTCTCCTGGCCTGCGCAGCAACGGCCTCTTCGTTCACCGGGATGTTTTTTTGCGGGCTCAAAAAAGATTTCATCTCGAAGGAAAGTTGCAGCGAGGGGATGGGGAAGGCGGCCCTGGAATTTAGAGGGCTAAGATTCACCTCGATGATTACCCGCTTGCTGAACTCGTCTTCTTGGAGGACTTTCTGGGAATAGGAGCTGTTCGCGTAATTGGGGAGAAACTCCACTCCCAGAGGATTGACAATATCATAGACAATCGTATGCTTCCCGGAGAGAACCTTCGTATCCGCCAATGCCGCCCCGCTCCCGAAAGCGAAACACGTGGCACAAAAAATGAACGTGCCGACCAGAAAAATTTTGGCTTTCATCTGCGCTCCAGATAGATTAATCATAGACAATCATCACTCGGCCGTTCTTTAAGTAACCCGTGTAGGGCGCTGTGGTCAGGACAATTTGGGCATCCCGGTTGGAAATGACTACATCCGTCTTCTTCTCTCCAGTGGAATTCATCCCCGGAATTACATAGGGTTCTGCGGTGACCCTTTGATTCTTGGCCGCGGCGTCCACATCTTTGGCGTAGCCAACCAGCCCCATCTTGATGAGCTCTCTTTGCTCTATACTCTGCTGGCTGTAAACGAGCTCTCCCTTCTGGTTGAGGATTTTGGGAATGAGCGCCGGACGCAGATTCAGCTTCCGCGCATCCACAATGAGTCCGGTGTATTCCAACTTTTTCAGGTCCAGCCCCTCCTCAACTTTGGCCTGCACTTCCGGGGTTGGAGGAGGAGTCACTTTGGTCTCCGCAGGTAGGGAGGGAGGGAGCGGAGCCTTCGGCACTGGCGGGGATACTTTGGCCTCCGGCTGGGGGGGAGGAGGGAGGGAAGGCTTCTGCACCGGAGGAATTACGGGCGGCGGCATTGCCGGAGGCGCAGG
>CAYQWO010000066.1:10111-12189 GCA_964421095.1 uncultured Syntrophaceae bacterium | reverse complement strand
CTTCGGTTTTCCCCCCGAGGGAGGGATGGATAACGATTTCTTCAGGACTTCCAGGGCTTTTTCCGGGTTCTGCTCATGCAGGTACACCAGGCTCAGCAACTGATAGACCGAAAAGCATTCCTCGATTTCCTGGGCTACCTTCTCCAATTCTTGCTCGGCCTGGGAAATCATGTTTTTCTCCAAGTAGCATCTTCCCAGGAGCAACCGGCCGCGGAGAGAATCCGGCATTTTTTCCAAGCCCTTCTGGCAGGTGGTGATGGCTTCTTCGTAGCGGCCCTGGGATCGGTACGCCTCAGCCAGCTGGACGAAGACACTCGATTTCAAACTCGCGGCCCGAGCGACTTCCTGCGCCCCGATTTCCTTTTCTTTCTTCCCCTGTAATTCTTCTTTCATCTCCATCGACCATTCTGGGAAAAGCTGGACCCCCCTTTCCCTTATTTCCCTTCTTGCTTACTCCTTCGTTGGAATATAGCCTGCAAATCCCCCCAACCCCCCTTTGCGAAAGGGGGGCAGGGAGGATTTTAATGGTTCGCGGATGACGGACCCGTTAAAAGGATTACGCAATAGCCTCCGGATGCGGGAAAGGTTCTTTAAATCATCCTGGGGACTCTTCTTCGGGGTTTCCAGGATCATCGGCATCATCCGCAGAGAAGGATGGCGGAGCAAACTCCGGAATCCTTCCAGGCCGATTTTTCCCTTCCCGATATGCTCATGCCGGTCGAGGTGGGCTCCCAAAGAACCTGCACAATCGTTAAGATGCAGAAGGGCCAGCCGCTTCAACCCTATGGTTTGATCGATCTCTCGCACCAGGGCTTCAGTTTTTTCCGGAGAGCGAAAATCATACCCGGCAGCGAACCCGTGGCAGGAGTCGAAGCAGACTCCCAGTCTTCCATCCTTCCCCAACCGCTCGATGATCTCCTGGAATTCTTCAAAAAATGTCCCGACTGAGTTCCCCGCCCCGGCGCTGTTTTCCAGTAACACAGAAACCGGACGGCCTTGATCCATCACTACCTTCAGCGCCTCAAACACTCGCTTCCGCCCGAAGGCCCTGCCTCTTTCCTTGGCACTGCCCAGGTGAGTGACTACAAACCGGGCTCCCAATTGTTCGGCCCTTTTTATATCCAGGTTCAAAGCCAGGATGGACCGCCGGTGCAAGCTCGGATCCGCCGAAGCCAGGTTGAGGATGTAGGGCGTATGCACAACGATGGGGTCAATTTCCCTGCTTTCGGCGACTTCTCGAAAAGCCCCGACTTCCCCCACAGAAAGGGGTGTAACCTTCCATCCCCGGGGGTTCCGGGAAAAAACCTGCATGGCGGAGCAGCCTAAATGCCGGGCCCGGCCGACGGCTTTATCGATCCCTCCGGAGATAGAAACGTGGACCCCGAGTCGCATGGGGAATTCTGGCACGCCCATTCATCCCGCGCAAAGTTGAGTAATTGAATATGAATATAATGAAGGCCTTTCCTCCCTGTCAAGGCTAAAATGATCTGGGCAAGCTTGAAAAAGATAGGACCGTATGTTAGTCTGACTTTGAAGGGGAAAGATCCTTATCGTCTGGGAGTGAAGAATGAAGATTACCAAAGAGGAAGTGGAGCATGTGGCTTTGCTGGCCCGGCTGAAATTCAGCGCCAGCGAGAAAGAGCGCTTCACCACCCAAATGAATAGCATTCTGGAATATATGGAGAAGCTCGGGGAGCTGGACACAACCCAGGTCGAGCCCACCTTCCATGCCGTAGCCCGGACTAACGTCTTTCGGGAAGACGGAGTCAAACTCTCGATTCCCCAGGATCTCTCCCTCAGCAACGCCCCGGATGGCGATCGCGGATTCTTCCGCGTCCCGAAGATTATTGAATAGCCTTTAATGGGACGCAGATAACCGCAGAAAATGCAGATTTCAGGAGTCAAAAGACAGAATTGACCATAAACATGGCTTATTCGCTCTTCCGCCTCTGGCTTTTACCGGATTTCAAATTTTTATCCTGTAAATCTGCGTTCATCAGCGTCCTATAATTCTTTATGGGTACCGAAATGGAACTTTGTCAGCTGACCGCCCACCAGCTTCATGAAATGCTTTGGCG
>CAYQWO010000066.1:0-10011 GCA_964421095.1 uncultured Syntrophaceae bacterium | reverse complement strand
CCGAAATGGAACTTTGTCAGCTGACCGCCCACCAGCTTCATGAAATGCTTTGGCGCAGGGAAGTGACTTGCCGCGAGGTCGCCGAGTCAGTCCTCAGGCGCATCGAGCAGGTGGAAGATCGCCTCCATGCCTACATTACCCTGATGCCGGAGCAGGCCAGGCAGCAGGCTGCCTGGGCCGATGCCCGCTTTCAAAAAGGAGAGGCGGGCCCCCTCACCGGAATCCCTCTGGCCATCAAGGACCTGATCTGCACGCAGGGAGTGCGCACCACCTGCGGTTCCCACATTTTGGAGAATTTTATCCCTCCCTATGATGCGACGGTCGTCGGGAAATTAAGGGCCGCCGGGGCGGTCTTTGTGGGTAAAGCCAACATGGATGAGTTTGCCATGGGTTCTTCCACGGAAAATTCCTTCTTCGGACCTACCCGCAATCCCTGGGACCTCACGAGGATTCCCGGTGGGTCCAGCGGAGGTTCGGCCGCGGCAGTGGCCGCGGATGAATGCATCGCTTCCCTGGGATCCGATACGGGGGGGTCCATCCGCCAGCCGGCGTCCTGCTGTGGCATTGTGGGAATCAAACCCACGTATGGCCGTGTTTCGCGCTACGGCCTGGTGGCTTTCGCCTCCTCCCTGGACCAGATCGGCCCGTTCGCCAAAGATGTCCGGGACGCTGCTCTGCTGCTGAACGTGATCAGCGGCCATGAACCCCGGGACTCCACTTCCGTGGACGTCCCGGTACCCGACTACACCCGAGCCCTGACGAATGACGTCCGGTCTATGGTTCTGGGAGTCCCCAAAGAATGCTTCATCGAGGGCATCGACCCGGAAGTTGCCTCGGCCGTCCAGGAAGCGATCCGCACACTGGAAAAATTGGGAGCCAGGGCAGTCGAAGTTTCTCTGCCCCATAGCGATTACGCGCTGGCCGTATATTACATCATCGCCCCCGCGGAAGCGAGCTCGAACCTGGCGCGGTATGATGGGGTGAAATACGGCTTCCGGGCCAAGGGAACCCGCGATCTTTTGGAGATGTACCAAGAGAGCCGCTCGCAGGGGTTCGGGGCGGAAGTGAAACGGCGGATCATGCTGGGAACCTATGCCCTCTCCGCCGGATATTATGAGGCCTACTACCGGAAGGCCTCGCAGGTTCGGACGCTGATCCGGGAAGATTTCCAGAAGGCCTTCTCGCAGTGCGATGTCCTCTTGATGCCCACGGCCCCCACCCCGGCGTTTAAGCTGGGGGAAAAAGTGGATGATCCGCTGCAGATGTACCTTTCAGACATCTTTACCATCCCCTGTAATCTGGCTGGCCTGCCCGGACTCTCGCTCCCCTGTGGCTTCAGCAAGCAGGATTTGCCCATCGGCCTGCAGATTCTGGCCAACCATTTCCAGGAGGAGAAGATCTTCCGGGTGGCGTACGCCTTTGAGCAGAATACGGAATTCCACCGGAGAAAACCAAACCTTTGAACGGAGTGCCCCATGGAATATGAACCGGTCATTGGCCTGGAGGTTCATGCGCAGCTTTTGACCGAGAGCAAGATCTTCTGCACCTGCTCCACCGTCTTTGGGGGAGAACCTAACACCCTTACTTGCCCTGTTTGCACGGGCTTGCCCGGAAGCCTGCCCGTTCTCAACCAGAAGGTCCTGGAGTTTACCTTGCGGGCCGCTCTGGCCGCTCACTGTCGGATCGCCCCGTACAGTCAATTTGCCAGGAAAAATTATTTCTACCCCGACCTGCCCAAGGGATATCAGATCTCCCAGTATGAGCTGCCGCTGGCCACGGATGGCTATATCGATATCCATACCAACGGGCAGAAGAAACGCATCGGTATCATCCGCATTCACATGGAAGAAGACGCCGGCAAGCTCCTGCACGATCTTTCTGCGGAGCGGGGCGCCCACAGCTACGTGGACTTCAACCGCACGGGAGTTCCGTTGATCGAGATCGTCAGCGCTCCGGACATCCGGACCCCCGAAGAAGCCAGCGCCTACTTGCGGAAACTGCGGGCCACCCTGATGTTCCTGGATATCTGCGACGGCAATATGGAAGAAGGAAGCTTCCGCTGCGACGCCAATATTTCTCTGCGCCCGAAAGGACAGCAGGCCTTCGGCGTCAAAACCGAGCTAAAAAACATGAACTCCTTCCGCAACGTCCAGCGGGCCCTGGACTTCGAGATTCGTCGTCAAACCGCCCTCCTCGACCAGGGCGAACAGATTATCCAGGAGACCCGCCTCTGGGATGCGGCCAAAGGAGTGACTTCCTCCATGCGCGGAAAAGAAGAAGCGCACGATTACCGGTACTTCCCCGACCCGGACCTCGTTCCCCTGGTCATCGACCCGCAGTGGGTCGAGGCGATCCGGGCGGGCCTCCCGGAGCTTCCGGATGCCAAGAAAGAGCGTTTCCTCCGCGACTACGGGATCCCCGAGTACGATGCTGAAGTTCTGACGACTTCTAAATCTCTGGCCAACTATTACGAGGCCTGCCTACGTATTTATGATAAACCCAAAGTCGTCAGCAACTGGATCATGTCCGAACTTCTCCGGGAGCTCAAGCGCGATGAACGGGAAATTGAAGAATGCCCGGTCTCGGCCCTTCATTTGGCCGAGATGCTCAAGATGATCGACGACGGAACCATCAGCGGCAAGATCGCCAAGAGCGTTTTTGAAGAGATGTACCGGAGCGGGAAACGCGCGGAGCAGATTGTCCGGGAAAAAGGCTGGGTCCAGGTGACGGATTTTGCAGAAATTGAAAAAATCATCGAACAAGTTCTGTCGGCGAACCCCAAAGAAGTTGAGGCGTACCGCCAGGGCAAAGAAAAGCTTTTTGGCTTCTTTGTCGGCCAGGTGATGAAAGCCACCCAGGGGAAAGCCAACCCGCAACTGGTGAATGACCTTTTGAAGAAGAAGCTAGGCACTTGCCCTTGAATCTTTGGCCCCAGCGCTGGCTCATCCTTATCGTCATCAACGCTGTCTACTTTTCGGTGTATTTCCACCGCGTATCTCCGGCTGTTTTGGCCCCCTACCTGATGGAGGCTTTTTCGACCACGGCCGCGAGTCTGGGGGCGATGTCTTCGGCCTATTTCTATCCCTATGCCTTGAGCCAGCCGATCGTGGGCCTGCTCACGGATCGATGGGGTGCCCGCAAAGTGGTCACCCTTTCCACGCTGATCGGATTGGCCGGCGCTCTTTTTTTCGGGCTGGCCTCGACCCTGTTCCTGGCTTCTATGGCGCGGGCCCTGATTGGTTTGGGCGCTGCTGGCGTATTTGTCCCCGCTCTAAAAGTTCTGCTCCCCTGGTTCGGCCCGCGGGCTTTTGCCCAGATGAACGCCATTCTTCTGGCGGTCGGGAATTTTGGGGCCATCGTCGCTTCCACCCCCTTCGCCTGGCTGATCCAGGAGATCGGCTGGCGCTCTTCGTTTTTCCTCATTGCCGGCATCACTTTAATTTTGGCCATTTTCTCTCTGACCTGTATTCAAGATCAGCCGCCCGGTTTCTCTCCTCAAAAAGAAGAAAAGCACAAAACTCGCCCATTTCCCAAAGAGAATGCTAAAATGATCTTCAAAACCCCCTTTTTCTGGTCCATGGCTTTATTGTTCTTCATCTATGGCGGCCCCTTTACCACCTTTCAGGGATTATGGGGATACCCCTTTTTGATCGATGTGCATAAATATGATAAAATACAGGCGAGCAATCTGATCATGACCATAGCTTTGGGGGTTATCTTGGGTGGTCCTCTTCTGGTTTATTTTGCCGCTAGATCCTTCCCCAACAAGACACCCCTTATGCTATCCATCTGCATTGCAGTTCAGGCCTTTAACTGGTTCTGTATTACTTTCTGGGGACGTTCTCTGAGTTATTTCTCCTTAGGTCTGATCTTTTTCTTGATGGGAACGGTAATGGCTGGAACTCTGTCGTTTTATTGGGCGATTGTCCGGGAAGTTTCTCCGGCCGGAAAGCTGGGGACGGTGATGGGATTTATCAACCCCGCCCCCTTTCTGGGAGTGGCCATCTTCCAGCCCCTGACAGGCGTTTTTATGGACCGGGTAGGAAAAATTGGAGGGGGCTTCCCCTTTGAAGCGTATCAGCATGCCTTTGGCTTGTGCCTGGGGGCGGTGGCCATTGCTTTCATCATATCCCTCTTCGTTATTAAAATTGGGAAACCTTTATGCACATGAATTTCAGGAAGTTTTTCACCATTTGCTTTCTCCTCTGCCCTCTGGCCTCAGGTTTGGGGGGTCTGCTGGAACACAGCTTGTGGGCAGCGGAATCTCCCGATGCCCAAATCAGAACCTACCTTATGCAGGGGATTGAAAAAGGATTCAACCTGGATGAACGAGCGGCCATCAGCGAGCTCACGAAAGCCGTACAGATCGATAAAGAGAACCCTATAGGTTACGCCCTCCTGGCTTTGTCCAACCTTTTTTTCTACGAGATGAGCTTTGACGAAAAGAAACGGGAAAAAGATTTAGAGTCCACGCTGCGGTTCATCAGCGAGGCCCTCACCAAAGGAGAAAAGCGCCTCGCCAAGAATCCCAAAGACGGCGATGCCTTTTTCGCCATGGCGGTGGCCAACATGGTCAAAGTCCGCTGGCACATCAGCCGCAAGAACTATTTCACCGCTGCTCGCGGGGCCCAGAGCGCCTGGGAGTATATGGAAAAGGCCAAAGAACTGGAGCCGGAAAATTTCGATATATACTTTGCCGTGGGTTTGCTCAATTATCACATCGGCCACCTGCCAGGTTTTACTCGCTTCCTTTCCTCTTTATTTGTTACCTGGGGGGACCGTCAGAAAGGGCTTCAGGACCTGGAGGTTGCGGCCCAGAAAGGATATCTATTTAAATATCTGGCCAAGGCCGAACTGCTATCGGCCTACGCCACCTTTGAAAAGCAACCCGAGCGGGCTTTGCCCCTGGCCCAGGAATTGAATGAGAAGTTTCCCCGCAATTATAATGTTTTATTTGCCCTGGCCAACATTTTCTCGGACTTGGGCCGTTCGGAGGAGGCCTTTGCCGTGGCCCGGAAGATCGACAGCGGGATTCAGTCCGGCACTGCCCCCTTCCGCCCCGAGCTCTGGCCGCGCTACTTCCAGCTCCTGGGGAAGATATATTTTGACAAAGGAGAATACGCCAAAGCCTCGGAATATCTCGCCCGGGCCCTCCTGGACCAGGCGCCCTATAACGCCCGGGTAAGGGCCTGGGCTCTGGTTCGCCTGGGTATGATCCACGATGTCCGGAAGGAAAGAGAGCGGGCGCAGGAGTATTACCAGAAAGCCCTGGAGGTTGAAGGCGGAGAAGGAGTGGCCCAGGTGGCTGCCAGACAATACCTCAAGACCCCTTATTCCCCGCCCAATGCCAAATGAAAAAGTAGCCTGAAGAAAAGGGAAGGGGACCCCTTTTCTCTAAGACTAAAATAATTCAATTATTTTTTGGGGACTTCGGTCACCTCGACCTCGCTGAAAAGCCATTGATTTCCAATTTTCTTTAAGACAAAGGTAAGCTCCCGGCTTTCATCAACCTCTTCCCCGCTTGTCGATTCCCCTGTCAGCCTGCCCATCAAGGTGACGTTTGCTGCCCCTTTTTGCGGAAATATAATAATCGGGTCCAAAAATTGCAAAGACAGTCGGGAAAACGACCGCCGCGCCCGGCCTGCATAATTCTCTATATCTTGCCGGGTATAACTTCCCGAAAGTTCATAACCAGGAATTTCTAATTTGACTTTGTCTGTGAAGAGGGAACCGATGCCTTTAACCTTCTGGGCCATGGAGAAGGTAGTTTCGCCTTGATCCATGGAAGCGTACTCGGATAGTAATGTAAAACGTTTTTTGATTTGTCTCTCCTCACTGGGAAAGAAGAAATAAAAAGCCAGCAATCCAAAAATCCCCAGCAGGGTGGCGATGAGGTATTTTGTTCTCACCATAATGGCCCTCCCAAAATCCGCCAGAGAGGGTAGAGAGGAGACTAAATAGCCAGATAGAATTTTTTTATGTGCTCGCTATCCAAAAGCTCCTCCGCCCGCCCTTCCAAAACGATTCGGCCATTTTCCAAAGCATAGGCTCGGTGGCTGATTTCCAGGGCGAATTGCACATTTTGCTCGACCAGCAGGACAGCCACGCCCCGGCGGTTGATTTCTTTGACGGCCTCAAAAGTCCGGATCACCAGTTGGGGTTGCAGGCCCAGGGATGGTTCGTCCAACAGCAGGAGAATGGGCTTAGACATCAGAGCTCTGCCGATGGCCAACATCTGGCGCTCCCCCCCGCTCAGGGTCCGGGCTTTCTGATTCAGGCGCTCTTGCAACCTGGGAAAAAGTCCAAAGACTTCTTCCAATCTCTCCCTCCGGTGCGCCCTGGCGGACTCGATGTAGGAACCCATCTTCAGGTTGTCCAGCACGGTCATCTCCGGAAAGACCCGCGCGCCTTCGGGAACGATGGCCATGCCCAATCGCACGGTTTCTTCCGGCGAAAGGCCCCCGATATCCCGCCCAGGAACGTGATCTTTCCTCCCCTGCCCTCTTCATGATTCGTAATGGAAAGTAAATTGACCAAGGCCTTCAACAGAGTACTCTTCCCGGCTCCGTTGGGACCGATGACCGTCACCATCTCCCCCGAGGAAACTTTAAGGGAAACGTCCCATAGCACATGAACGTCTCCGTAAAACACATTGATGCGGTCCATCTCCAGCATATTTTCTCCGCCGGCTCCCTCGCCAATGCTCTAAGAGCGCAGCCGGCTCCGTCCCTGATTCCTCCGGATGGCCCCCATGATGCCCTGGGGGAGGAGAAGGATTACGATCATGATCACCAGGCCCACAAAGATCAAATAATCATATATGAATTTTGCCCCCAGGTATTCGGAAATCAACGTCAGAAAGCTGGCCCCGATCACTGGCCCCAGGGCGGTCCCCATCCCTCCGAAAAGAGTCATGATGACCATCTGGATGGTCCGCATCACGTTGAAAACGTCATCGGGGATGATGTAGGTCAGCCAGTGGGCCTCAACTCCTCCGATGCAGCCGATGAGGCTCGAACTCAGCACGTAGGCCCGCGCTTTGATCATCAGCGTCGGGACCCCGCTCAGCTCCGCAGCCTGCTCCGCTTCCCGGATGGCGCGCAATCCGTAGCCAAACTTGCTCTTCTCCAAGAGCGCGGTAAGCCCTATGGTCAATCCCATGAAAAAGAGCATAATGTAATAGAAAAAAGACTCGGGCGGTGCCGGAGGGAGGGTCAGCCCATGGGCCCCCCCGAAGAATTCAAAACCCGCCACTCGATCCCACTCCAGGACCACCTGCTTGATGGCTTCCGCGGCCGCAAAGGTGGCGATCGCAAAGTAAGCTCCCTGCAACCTCAAGGTGGGCAGGCCGATGGCGAAAGACAATCCGGCGCAGACCCATCCCGACAGAAAAACACTGAGGAGAAAGGGAAGCCCCCCTTTCATCATCAGGATGGCCGTGCAGTATGATCCCACCCCGAAATAGGCCACGGGGCCGAAATCAATGTATCCCGAATACCCCGACATCATATTCCAGCAGCCCGCAAGGGCCACCCACATAAAGACCAGGGTGATGAGGCGCAGCCGGTAACCTTCCAGCCCAAACAGCGGCAGGGTAATCAGGAGAATCCCGATCGGAATCAGGGCGAACCAAATGGGGTTCGATTGGGCGAGGGGCCGGGACATGGTCACGTTTCTACTCCACGATTCCTTTCCCGAAGAGGCCCCCGGGGCGGATGATGAGCATCATCAGCAGGAGGAAAAATGTAAGGGCCAGCGATATCCCGGCGGTCAAGTAAGTGGTGGTCAGGGATTCTAAGACTCCCAGGATCATCCCACCCCAGAGAGTTCCCGGGATGTAGCCCATTCCGCCCAGGACGACGACACAAAACGCGGTGATCGTGAAGGGAAGCCCCATCTGCGGATAGATAACGAAGGTGTTGGAAACCAGAGACCCGGCCAGGCCCGTGACGCCCGCGGCGATGGCAAAGGTTAGGGTGAAAATTCGGAAAATTTTCACCCCCAGCAAACGGGCCATTTCCCGGTCCTGCGCCGTGGCCCGGATCGCTCGTCCGATTTCGGTCCGGTAGAGAAGAAAGTAGAGGCCAAGAATCACAACCATGGCCAAGGCAAAGGTAGCCAGTCGGGAGTAAGGGAGAACCACTCCCAGGATGTTCAGGTTTAGACCCGAATAGGAAGTTTGCACCGTGCGGTAGTCCGCCGTCCACGCTCTCAGAGCCAGGTTCGCCAGCACCAGGTGCAGGCCAAAGGTCAGGAGGTAGGACATGATGAGGGGCGCTCCCACCAGCCGGTTGATGGCCACCCGCTGCAGGAAAAAACCCAGGCAGAAAAGGACAACGAGGGTTACAGGAAGCGTGAGGAAAGGATCAAATCCGGCCAGGATGAAAAGCCAGTACGTGAGAAAAGCTCCCAGCATCACGAAGTCCCCGTGGCTGAGATTCACCACGCCCATGACTCCGAAAGCCAGGGAAAAGCCCGCGGAGCAGGAGGCATAAATGCCCCCCAGCAGGAGCCCGTTGACCAGCGATTGGAGGAAGAGGAGCATGAGGATAAATTTAATAGGACGCGGATTTCCGCAGATAACTGCAGAAAAGCAATTTCCTATTCAATCAAGCTTGGCGGCATCAGCGCTCTTTCCAAGGTTTCATGGGGTAGATCGGCTTCCCTTCCGCGGAATCCGACGGGAAGACATGAACCAGCTTTCCCCCCTGAACCTGCACGACTACCGGAGGATGTATTTCATTCGCTCCGTCAGGGGCAAAGCGGATCGGGCCGTAGAAATTGTCGAAACGCTTCGAATAAAGGTATCGCATGATCCTTTCCCGATCCCGATCATTCAAGGGGGGGATGAGGCCCAATTCTTGAACCGCCTGTTGCTGGATGAGCGCTCCCGCCACGCTCGCGGCCTCGACAAAATCCGGGGCTCTCCCAAATCGCTGGGAATATCGCTTGTAGAAATCACGGGCCGTTCCAAAAATCTCATCCCGGTAGGGAAGATTGGGAGTCCATTCCGAGGCGGCAAATATATACTCTGCGTCGCCCCCCAATGATTGAATAAAATCCGGGACCGTGGGCCCGTAGCTAAAGAAAATCCCTTTGGGAGAAAAATCGATCTCCTTCATACCCTTGACCGTGCGCATGGCCACCAGCGAATGAGATCCCACCAGGAGCACATCCGGTTTTTTCTCTTTCACCTTATTCAGCAGGGGGTTGTAGTCAGCCAGAGCCATCGGGAAGAGTTCAAAATGGACGATCTTCAGCCCCATCTTGGGCGCATAAAGCTTGAACCCATCGGCGGCATCCGCGGTGAAAGGAATGTTCGCCCCGATGATGGCCACTGTTTCCGGCCGCGGGCTGAGCGTGGGCAGGATTTCCACGCATCCCCGAACCTCCTCCGGCGCTTTGCCCAGGAGGGAAAAATAATATCTAAATCCCCGGTCGAAAAGTTTGAGTGTGCTGGCAGCTCCGGAAATCATGGGGTAGCGGAATTTTTCCGAGACCGCGCTGGCCGCGATTACCTGGCTGCTGCCAAACCCGCCCAGGAGCATATCCACTTTATCCTCCGTGATCAGTTTTTCTGTCAGCTTGGCGCTCGTCGGGGGGTCGCTTTTATCATCATAAAAAATCAATTCCACCGGATACCGCCGGCCCCGGACTTCAACCCCTCCTTGAGCATTGACCGCTTCTTTCCAGAACAGATAGGCATCCCTTACCAAGCTGCCATCCTTGCCGAAAGCTCCCGTCAAAGGGACAGGGAATCCGATACGGATCGGGCGCTCCGCGCTCTGCGCGTTTGCGGGGAAAGTGGAGAAAAGAAAGAGGACAAGAACAATCATCAGGGTGCATGCTGGAAACATTTTCGGCAGTCTCTGTCGGACCTTCACGCTCCTCCCTCCTCTCGCCCACGAACGATAAAATTTTTCCTCAATGGTTCGAAGCCCGCGAATCCCGCCGGATTTTCTTCCGGGCCCCTGAAAATTTTTTGGCCCGAGGCCGAAGGCTTCGCTGGCA
>CAYQWO010000065.1:5708-12258 GCA_964421095.1 uncultured Syntrophaceae bacterium | reverse complement strand
CTGGGCCACCCGCATCAGGAAAACGGAATCGTAGTACGCGTTCTTTCTGATGACATATCCCATCATCATCCAAAAATCTCCGGCTTCGAGCTCAGTCTATCAGGGTTCAAGGGTTTTCGTCGTTTTTTTTCAGTTTACCAATTGCATCCTTGGCCCCTCGAACCCTATTTTACTCCATATTTTTGGCCAAAGGCCCGCAAGGCTTTTTTGAAGCATTCCAGCGGAGCACGAACGAGGCCAGCACCGATAATGGGATGGCCCGGATTTTTATGAGCAATGGCCGTATCGATGATGGGAACGATTCCCGTCTGGACCACTTTGCGTATATCGATCCCCACGGAAGCTCCTTGAAAACCCAATATCGGCATGCGGTAATGGGGGCTGGTGGTCACGGTGATCTGCCGCATTTCCCTGCTGTACGCCAGGGCTTCTTCCGGCGTACCGCCCACCAGGCTGAGGATTCCAGTCGCGCCGCCCAAAACGAACCCGCCCCAGCCGACGGTTTCTGTGATCGCCGAATCCCCCATGTCGGCCCCAGCATCTTGTTCGGTGTAGCCGGGGAGGTACAACCCTTTGACCCGCGGCGCTGGAGCGGTAAACCACTCATCCCCCAGGCCGCTGACCCGGATGCCAAACTCCGTACCATTGCGAGCCATGGCCACGACAACCGTGCTGTACTCGATGCCCATCGCGGGGTCCGCGGAGGCTTTACCCGAGGCCATGGACAATCCAAGGAAAAGCAGTTCATGGTTCGTAATATAGCCGATTGTACCCAGAAGGTCATCTTGGGCGACGCCCGCCTTAATCATTGGGCCGGCTAAGGCATTTGCGAAAAGACTGGAGGCGGCGACAGGACGGTTGTGCAACTCATCCCCCATCTGCAGAGCCTTGGCAATGAGGGGTTTCAAGCTGAGGCCACCCATCTGGAGGATGCCCTTTCTGAGCGACGGCGCCCAGACCGCCCTCCAAAGGCGCAGGCCTTCCAGAGCTGAATCACTGTAATCGCCGAACTGTTGGCGCCCTTCTACTTGCCGGCAGAAGGCCCGGGATCCGAAGGTTTTGTTCTCCACGACCCATACGGGCATGGACACGGTAATGGTCCCCGCCATGGGGCCGACGGCCCGGTGATGATGATTGGGCTCAAAGGGGATCGCCCCATTCTCCAGCAGCTTGGCCGCATCATCCCCGCTCTTCGCCCAACCCTCGAAAAGGACGGCCCCCATCATCGCGCCCCTCTGCGCCCCGCACATATGCTGCCAGTCAACGGGCGGGCCGGAATGCAAAATCATCCGGTCCCTCAGGCCAGGGATCACTTCTCCGGCTGGCGCAATGTCAACCAGCACGGGGTCGGCGGCATTGATGCGCCTTACTGCCTCCGCGTTGGCGGCCTCAATCTTTTGTTTGATATCTTCCGTGGCCATCAAAGTCCCCCTCTATGTCCGTGGAAAAATCCCGGTTACCAGCAGCATTCCGGTCAGCATACCAGCGAGCATGTCCCAGCCAGACGTATGGCCGATCCCGAGCAGTCGGGTAACCGCTTCCCTCACGCACTCCAGATCCTGGCCCGTAAGCAACGAGTTGACCACGTCGTGCAGTGGCTCCGGACCATGGCCGAGGGCTAAATCGCTTAGAATGGCATAGCTGAGCGGATTGGTCTGGGTTTGGGCCCATTCGACCAGATCTGTAACGGCTTCTTGCTCCCAGCAAAAGCTTTCGGGGTAAGCCGTCTTCAAGAAATGAGCTGCGAAGAGCAGGCCTCCCAGAAAATCATCCCCTGAAGGCGTCAGGCCTGGACCCAGTCCCACTAGCTCCCTGCCTTTTCTGGCGACCTGCGCCATGTCTTGGCTGATAGAAGCTCTCGCCATTTCCCCAAGCGAACCGAAAGCTCGAGCGACCAGCGAGTCCGGCAGGAAGGTCGTCATGTCCCTGCCGCTCGCGATAGCTAAAATCATCGGGATGGCCTGACCAAGGCCTGCATCCTTACCAGGTACCGGGAGGGCAGCAAACAATTCTTGGAGGCAAGTGTTCACCATCGGCAGCGGCTCTGCCTGCCCCGGCCCGACCGCTGAAGGCTCCCATTCCCTTGCCTGATCCAATGCAATGGCTACATCCTGGCCAATGCGCAAACAGTTATTCTGAATAAAAAAGCTTTGCCCTGCCTTCAAAGGGCCCGGCTGGAAGGAAGCCAGGAGGCAACGCCTGTGCGCTGGCAATCCTTCCAGCGCCACCCATAGCATCTCACCGCCACTACTCAATAAATAAACTGTCGTAGAAAGAACCGCAAAGACCGTACCTGAAAAGTCAGGTACAGTGAGCAGACTTCTCGCCTTCGCCCCCATCAATCTTGCGCGCCAAATATAGGCGGTAGGACGTATTGGGATAAAAGAGTGAGAGGCTTCACCTGGCCTGACCAATCACGCCCTCAATGAGCCAATCCATCTTCCCCAAGTTCGTCATCGGCCAAACGCCGCCGGCTTTCACCCGTTCGACTCCTTTATTGTCCCGGATCGGGCCTTGGAAGACTTCCAGCTTGCCGCCTATGAATTCTTGCTTCTTCGCGTTCACCAGCTTAACAGCCTCAGCCGGGACAGCCGGGCCAAAAGGCGCGATGGTGAGATAATCACTGCCCAGGCTGCCTAAGAGGTTTTCGCTCTTCCAAGTGCCATCCATGACCTGTTGGGCAAAGCGGGTGTAGAGCGGACCCCAGGTAAAGGCGATACCGCTGATCCAGCCCTTCGGGGCAAATTTCGAGACGCCGAGGTAATGGTAGCCCACGGAGTAGGCCCCGCGTTTTTCCGCGGTTTGCACCACGGTGATGGGAGAGTCCACGATCACCCCGAGGACGTCTACGCCCTGGTCCAGGAGGGCATTGGCCGCCGTCGCTTCTTTGGCCGGATCCAGGAAGGTTCCCGTAAAGACCACCCGGGTTTCCGCTTGGGGATTGACAGAGCGGGCACCGAGTTGGAAAGCGTTTATGTTTGCCAGGAAGAAGCTAATTGGCAGGGCCACCACATAGCCGATCTTGTTCGTTTTCGTCGTCTTGCCGGCCGCAATCCCCATCAGGTAAAAGGCCTCCGGCGTGCTGGCCCAGTAAGTTCCCAGGTTGGGCGCGAGCTTGTATCCGCCGGGGTGTTCAAACTTGACGTCCGGGTACTTTTTGGCCACGCGCAAGGCGGGGTCCAGATAGCCAAAACTCGCCGGGATGATAAGCCTGGCTCCCTGCTTAATCATGTTCTCCATCACCCGCTCGGCATCCGCCGCCTCCGGGACATTCTCCACTTCGATCACTTCTACATTCGGAAGATTCTTCTTCATTACCTGGACGCCTTCGGCATGAGCCTGGTTATAACCGGCATCGGCGACGGAACCGATATGTAGGATTCCGACTTTTAGTTTCGGCTCCGCGGATGCCGCCGTCGATACACTGCAAGCCAGGACCAAGGCGAGGCTGGTCAGGACCACCAGGATCTTCTCCGTAAGACGCGCTCCTTGGCGAATCATTTTCTCTTCTCCTTTCTCGTTTTTATTTATTTCAGGTTGATGGTTCTACCGTGCTCCGTCAGGTGGAGGTGGCCATTCTATTCCGTGCCTTGAAAAACCCGCCCCAAGCTGGCCGGCGCAGCGTACCGGCGGGCGCCACCCCAGACCGCCAGGACCGCCAGACTCAGGATGTACGGAAGCATGTCCAGAATGAACGGCGAGATCGGCACTCCCCAGGCTTGCATCTGCAGCTGCAACGCAATCGCGCCGCCAAACAGTAACGCTCCTATGATCGCTCGTAATGGATGCCATTTGGAAAAGATCACCAGGGCCACGGCGATGAAGCCCCGCCCCGCCGTCATCCATTCCGCCCAGGTCTTGGCCAACCCCACCGAAAGGTGCGCTCCGGCGATCCCGCCAAGAAGACCGGCAATCCATAGAGCCTGGAACTGGAGCACATGGGGATTCTGGCCAGCTGCAAACGCCGCCGTAGGGTTTTCCCCCACGGCCCGCAAGCTCAATCCCCAGCGGGTGGAGAAGAGAACCCACCATACCAGAAAGGCCATGGGGATAGCCAGATACACCAAAATATCATAATTGAAAAGAATCGGGCCAACAATGGGAAGGTTGGATAGCACGGGCAGGGGGATCTCCTTCAGCCCTTCGATGCGACTGCCGATATAGGATACCCCCAGCAGGGCACTGAGGCCCACGCCGCAGAACATCAGCGCCAGACCGCTCGCCAGTTGATTGGCGCGGCAGGTGATGACCAGGAAACCAAATAGCATGTTGAAGAGGCCCCCCGCCAGAGCGCCTGCCAGGAGACCCATGGCCGCACTGCCAGTCTGCACCGTCGTGCCAAAGCCCACCACCGCACCCATGAGCATAACCCCTTCCAGACCCAGGTTCACGATGCCCGCCCGCTCCTCCATGAGCTCACCGAGGGTCGCATAGAGCAAAGGCGTACCCGCGTGGACCGACCCCAACAGGAGACCTCCTAAGATTGATCCGATCATTTTCTTCCCGCTTTCCGCCCGTGCCGGGCCAGCGCGACAAATAGGATGAGGGCCATCAGAATGTTCACCACCGAACCGGGGAGCCCCTGGGCCATCTGCAGAATGTCCCCACTTGCAGTAATGATGGCCAGAAGGAAGGCCGCAGCCACGATCCCCAACGGGTCCCCGCCAGCCATCCAGCTGATCAAGAAGCCGGCGAAACCATAGCCGGGCGAGAGGCTGGGCCGGAGACGGCCCTGAATGGCGGAGACTTCACTCATCCCAGCTACTCCGGCGATCCCGCCGCCGATAAACAGGAGCAAGACGATATACCTGGCGATAGGGATCCCATTCCGCCGCGCCGCTTCCGGATTGCCACCGATGGCGCGCATTTCCAGGCCCCAACGGGTACGGGACAGAACAAAATGGAATAGAATCAGAGACGCCAGAGCAAAGATGAGCCCCAGATGAACTCGTGTGTTTCCAAATGCGGGTAAGATGGCGGCATCGACAAAGTCGGCAGTCTGCGGATAGTTGGCGCTTTCCGGGTCTTTCCAAGGGCCGAACACCAAGAAATTGACCAGCAGGATGGCCACATAGTTCAGCAACAGGGTGGAGATTGTCTCACTGACCCAGCCTCTGGCCCGCAGAATCCCGGAAATCGAGCCCCATAGTCCCCCACCAAGAAACCCCAGCACGAAGATCAAGGGAAGGAGGACCCAAGCCGGCAAGTTGCTAAAGGTGAGCGCTCCCCAGGTCGCAAACATGGCCCCCATATAGAGCTGGCCTTCTCCTCCCACGTTGATGAGCCAGATCCTGGACGGCACGGCAACGGCAACCGCCGTAAGGACCAGGGGGATCATCTTGACGAGCATTTCCGAAAAACCGTACGTGCTGCCCAGCGTGCTGCGGAAAATGTCTACATAAGCTTTGACGGGGTTTTTACCGAAAACCAGCAGCACGATGGCAAAGAGGATAAAGGCCAGCCCGAAGAGTGCGGCGAAGCGGAAAAGGCTCCCCAGCCGGCCATGACGATGAGGCCCCAATCTGTTGGCCAGCTCACCCGTTGGACTCATATTTTCCTTTCGAACCGGTCATCAGGTACCCCACCTCATTCATAGTAATCTCCTGCGGCGTGCTCGTGCCCACGATTCGCCCGCGGAATAGGACCACGAGGCGATCGCTGAGAGAGAAAAGTTCCCCCAGGTCCTCTGAGATCAGCAGCACGCCCGCTCCGGCATCGCGGCAGGCCACGAACAACTGTCGTGCGGCCATGGTACTGCGCACATCGAGACCCCGTGTCGGGTAAAAGGCGAGGATCAGCTTGGGGCTCCGGGCCATCTCGCGTGCCAGTACGACCCGCTGAACGTTCCCCCCGGACAGAGTTCCCACCGGCATATCCAAGGACGGGATGGTAAAACCCAAGCCCTTGAGGGAGCGCTCGATGTCGTCGCGGACTGAGTTCCAGTCTATGGAGAAACCCCCCTGACGAGCGTACTTCCCCGTATCCCCGAGGGCCATGTTCTCCTGCACCGTCATGCTGGCGACCGCGGCCATCCCCAGCGGATCTTCCGGGATGAAGGCCACTCCGCTGGAGCGGACGCGGGCCACCGACCAGTGGGTTGCATCTTGACCCCCCAAATATTTTGTCCCGCGGGCACACCTCTCGAGCCCCAGGATCAGATCCCCAAGTTCCTTTTGCCCGTTACCCGAAACGCCGGCTACACCGACAATTTCGCCCGGAAGGACCCTCAGGTCGATTTCTTTGAGGCCCCCCACTTCCCCCTCCGCCCGGGTACTCACCTGCCTCAATTCCAGCAGGGGTTGAACATCCTCCCGGGGCGCTCCCCCACGCCGCTGCGGAGGTTCGATTCCCTCCGTTTCGAACATCAGCGAGATGAGTCTGGCCTCCGTGGCCCCGGAGCCAGGGAGCGTGCCGGCGACTCGGCCGCGGCGCATTACGGTGATCCGATCTGCACAAGCCAGGACCTCTGGCAGCTTGTGGGTAACGAAAGCCACGGCGTATCCGTCGCGCCGCAGGTTGGCGAAAACCTGGAAGAGTCCTTCCACTTCAT
>CAYQWO010000065.1:3611-5698 GCA_964421095.1 uncultured Syntrophaceae bacterium | reverse complement strand
CGAGAATCAGGATCTGGGCGTCCGCCAGCAGCAGTTTGAGCACCTCCACTTTCTGTCGTTCCCCGACGGAGAGCTGCCATACGGGAGCCGCCGGATTCACCTGAAGACCGTATCTTTGCGAAATCTCCTTGATTCGTCGGATGATCAGCTCTTTATTCAGGATGGCGGGCAGGTTGGGCAGAAAGAGCGCGATATTTTCGGCAACACTCAAAGCCGGAATCAGGATAAAATCCTGGAAAACCATGCCGATCCGGAATTGCCGGGCGTCGTGAGGGGAGCGGATCTGTACAGGCTGGCCGTGCAGGCGGACCTCTCCCGAGTCTGCCCGGTAAAAACCGTACAGGATCTTCATGAGCGTACTCTTGCCGGCCCCGTTCTCTCCCAGCAGGGCATGGACCTCCCCGGCGTAAATTTCAAGATTGACGTGATCATTGGCCAGCACGCCCGGGAATGATTTGGTAATGGACCGCAGGGCGATCAAGGGGGATGAATTCATCTTTTGATTTATTCCTGATTTTTTGGAAAAAAGTATACCACTGATTTGCGCTTTCGTCGAATCTCCATGGTTTAGCAATGTGATCCCCCAGAAGGGATCAACCCCGAATGGAAAATACTCGGAGTAATTCATGTGGGGCGGTTCAGTTAGGCAGGACTGTGCCTCCTCAAGATCGCAGATTTAGAGGCGGGTATACCGTGATCACCCATGGGAGTCACAACTCCGACGGTATGGATGCTATCCAACTGGAAATCGGCAGCAACCTACGGAAGAATCCAAAGTTCGCGAAGGATCTAACGCAAGCGATAGCGACGTTCTACAAGAGCTACTTGGCACACCAAACACGCTGAAGGCCTCATCATGGCATCACCTGCTTCGCTCCCTCGCACCGCTTCGCTTGCTCGGGCGCTCGCCGGTGATGCCTGGGCCTAAATCATTACGGTTGTTTTGAGGCTTCCGCTAAACCTCGGTCATCATCTTATCAAATTCTTCCACCGTTACTGCGGGTGAGGTGGTGAAGGAAATTCCCGTCATTTTGCTCAGGGCAACGGAAGCCTTCATCGCCTGTTCTATGCCGGGAAAGGTGAGGATAAAAACCAAATCCTTCTCTCCCAGCAGGGAATACATCCCCTTTACCTCCCCCCCAAGCTTTTTGATAAGGCTTTCAGCCTCCTTGGTTCGTTTGGAGCTCATCCCTTTCAAGGCCTCTGATGAGTATCGACCAAACATGAAGAACGTTGCCATCGCCATGCCTCCTTTCTAAAGTTATTACCCCTTGATCACGTGCCTTTCCGTTCCACCCTTATGCAGGGGCTAATGCTTATAAGGACCAACATTCAGAAAGCTCCAAGGGGATATAAGATTCCCCTGGAGCCTTCCTATTGGCACCTTCTGAAAACTCCTTCTCATAATTCCTTCCAGAAGGTTAGGGGTTAGGTTAAATATTCTGCATCCTGGCTTCGGAATTCTTTAGATCTGGTCCCGGTCTTCGGAGGGTTTTTCAAAGACCAGGGATTCTTGAATCGCTGCGGCAGCCTTTAATCCTTCTTCAAAGGCCCGCCGGTTTAGCGTTTCTGTTTCTCTCGGCACCCGGGCCAGCACCGCTGCTTCTAAGGATTCCGGCGACACCACCCCTGCCCCGGCCGGCGTGGTCGGAATGAAGCGGCTCAATGCGCCCAAGGCTACAATGTTCGCCATCTGCTCCCGCCCGCATTTCTCCCGCGCGATCTGAGTAAAGGGAATCTTCACGACCCGCAGATTGTTCATCACCTCGGTCACCAGATGGGAATCTACCACCAGGACTCCCGTCGGCTTCAGGTCGCTGGCCGACTCATCGCAGGCCATCTGGCTCATGGCCAGGAGCAAATCCAACCCAATGGCCTTGGGGTAATCGATCTCTTTGTCGCTGACCACCACATCCGCCCGGCTTGTCCCTCCGCGGGCCGCTGGTCCGTAACTGACGGTCTGAACAACGTGCTTCCCCTCATAAATTCCCGCAGCCTCTGCCAGGATGATCCCGGCCAGTACTAACCCCTGCCCCCCGGTCCCACTCAACCGAATTTCGTAACGATCCAACATTGAAAGACCTCAA
>CAYQWO010000065.1:0-3511 GCA_964421095.1 uncultured Syntrophaceae bacterium | reverse complement strand
ATTTAGTGTCTATCGGAAGCCTCCCGGCGCTCGGTCTCCTCTTTCGACTCCACCTGGATGCCAAGTGCTTCCTTGGCCCTCTGCCTTACCTTGTTGTACTCTTCCAGGTAATTCGGCGCCTCCCGGTCCACCAAAATCCCCACCTCGAATTTCCCCTCCATCTCTTCCGGGCTCATCTTCCTGGCCTTTTCCACCGGAACAGCGCTGTCCCGCTGCCATTTCATCATTTCAACCTGGTTTCCCAGTTTGTTCAACCTCCCATAATGCGTATGGCACTGGCTGATCACCTCCACCACGCTAAAACCGCTTTTGAGCAGCGCCTTCTCGATCAGTCCGTCCAGCTGCCGGACATGGTAGACCGTACCCCGGGCGACGAAGACCGCCCCGGCGCTCACCGCCAGCTGAGAAATGTTGAAGGAATGCTCCACAGACCCATATACTGCCGTAGTGGCCCGGCGACCATACGGGGTGGTGGGCGAATATTGACCTCCGGTCATGCCGTATATATTGTTATTCACGATGATGGCGGTCAAATCCAGGTTTCTGCGGGCGGCGTGGATAAAATGATTCCCCCCGATGGCCGTGGCATCTCCATCCCCCATGATGACGATCACCTGCAGCTCGGGTTTGGCGAGCTTGACCCCGGTGGCAAAGGTCAATGCCCGGCCATGGGTGGTATGCAGGGTATTGAAGTCCACGTAGACCGGAAGTCGTCCCGAGCACCCGATTCCCGAAACGAGAACCACCTCGTCCTTGGTATAGCCGAGGTGATCGATGGCCCGGATCAACGACCCCAGCATAATGCCAATCCCACAGCCCCCGCACCAGACATGCGGGAACTTCTTATCATGTCGCAGGTACTTGTAAATGAGGGGGCGATCTTCGATCATTTCTTCTCCTCCCGGATCTTCTCCAAGATCTCCTTGGGAGTAATCAGGGTACCGTCAATCTTGTTCAGGGTGGTTACCGGGGTCATGCCCTGGTTTACCCGCTTCACTTCACGGGAGATCTGACCCATGTTCATCTCTGGCACGAGCAGGATTTTGCCAGCCCGGGTCAGCGGGTCCACAAACCGACGAGGAAAAGGCCATAGGGTGATCAACTTCAGCAACCCCACTTTGACCCCCTGCTCACGGGCCTCCATCATTGCGCGATGGGCGGCACGGGCTACGCTGCCGTACGCCACGACAATCAGGTCGGCGTCTTCTGCAAAAAAACTCTCCACCAACTGGATGTCATCGAAGTGGCTGGAAATCTTGCGGAACAACCTGAGGAGAAAGGGCTCAATTTCATCCTGGCGCAGGGTGGGGAACCCGCGGATGTCGTGGGTCAACCCCGTGACATGGTAGCGATACCCTTCGCCGAAAATGCCCATTGGCGGAACGCCAAAACTCGTATCCTCATAAGGAAGGTACCACTCCGGGGGAACCGACGGCTTCACCCGGTCGAAAACTTCTACCTCACTCGGGACTGGCAAAACTACCTTTTCTCTCATGTGCGCCACTACTTCGTCCATCAGCAAGATCACCGGAGTGCGGTACTTCTCGGAAAAATTAAAGGCCTTGACCGTCAAAGTAAAACACTCTAAAACTGAGCTGGGACAGAGAGCAATGATGGGATGATCCCCATGGGTACCCCAACGAGCCTGCATCACATCCCCCTGGGAAGGGTTGGTGGGCAGCCCGGTACTCGGCCCTCCCCGCATCACGTCCACTACCACGCAGGGCACCTCGGCCATACAAGCAAACCCCAAATTCTCCTGCATCAGAGAGAATCCCGGACCCGAAGTGGCCGTCATGGACTTGACCCCCGCCAGCGAAGCCCCGATCACCGCTCCCATACTGGCGATCTCATCCTCCATCTGGATAAAAGTTCCATCCATCTGGGGAAGCCGCAGGGAAAGATACTCCGCAATCTCCGACGCCGGGGTGATCGGATACCCGGCGAAAAAACGGCACCCAGCCACCAGCGCCCCCTCGGCACAGGCCTCGTTTCCCTGGAGCAACTGGGCTTTCGGGTCAGGTTTTGGCAAAGTCATCATGCTTCCCGTCCTGCAGCTCATTCAACGGAAACTTTTTCCGGGGTTTTCTCTGGAATTTTTTCTCTCTTTTTCTTGGGTGGGCGCACATGAATGGCAAAATACGGACAGCGCAACTCGCAAAGCTGGCAGCGACTGCAGCGCTCCGGGTCTTTCACGTAGACCATCCCCGACTCGTCCTGCGCCAAAACCTCCGCCGGACAGAAAGCTGCACAGATGCCACAGCGTTTACACCAGCTCCCATAAATTTCAATAGAAGGTTTTTCTTTCTTGGCCATGGGTTTACGCTTCTCTTCGTTTCTTCAGAACCCGCAGCATGGTTACGCCCATCTCTGCCGGGTTCTCCACCACGGTGGCCCCCGCTGCCCGCAGGGCTTCTATCTTGTCTTTGGCTGAACCTCGACCCCCGGAGATGACCGCTCCGGCATGTCCCATTCGCCGTCCAGGCGGAGCATTCTGCCCGGTGATGAAAGCTACCACAGGCTTGCCGAAACGGGTGCGGATATAATCAGCGGCCTCCTCTTCAGACGCGCCGCCGATCTCGCCGATCAGTACGACCGCTTCGGTTTGGGGGTCCCTGGAAAAAAGCTCCAGGACCTCTACAAAAGATAATCCGGTGATGGGGTCTCCCCCAATTCCCACGCAGGTGGATTGGCCCAACCCAACACGGGTGAGCTGGTCCACAGCCTCGTAAATCAACGTGCCACTGCGGGAGATCACTCCGATGCTCCCCGGCCGATGAACGTAAGCTGGCATGATACCGATTTTGCACTTCCCCGGGCTGATTACCCCTGGGCAATTGGGACCCAGAAGCCGGCTCTTCTTGCCGGCAAGGTATCCCTTGGCCTTTACCATATCCAGGACAGGGATCCCTTCGGTGATGCAAACGATGAGCTCCACTTCCGCATCCACCGCCTCCATGATGGCATCGGCGGCATGGGGAGGAGGTACGTAGAGTACCGAGGCATTGGCGCCCGTCTCCCGCACGGCTTCCGCAACCGTGTTGAAGACCGGAAGGCCGTCCATCTTCTGTCCACCTTTGCCGGGCGTTACTCCCCCGACCATCTTTGTCCCGTAGGCCACGGCTTGGCGCGTATGAAACATCCCCTGCTTACCCGTAATCCCCTGGCAGATAACCCTGGTGTTTTCATCGACCAAGATGCTCATAAATGTTTCCTTTTCTTTGTTAAAAAATCTAATTTATACTATAAACATAGCACCCCTTCGTCAAGAGAAAAAGCCTTCTTGCCCACCCCCAGTTTTTTCATTGCTATGACTGCCCGGCGGGGAGAGCGATGGATGAGGAATCCCGGCGGGAAAGGACTGTCCCGGGGGCATCGAATGTGTTTCCGCTAAGGAAGGCGGGATCGAAGGGCTGCCAAGAAACCTCGGCTGAAGCCCGCCTGCTCTCCGGAGGAACCACCGCCTTGGAGTCCGAAGGAATCGCCCTCCCCGCCGGGTCCAGGGCTTCAC
>CAYQWO010000064.1:0-12308 GCA_964421095.1 uncultured Syntrophaceae bacterium | reverse complement strand
ACAGAATCTGTATTCATCGGTAGCCAAAAAACAATTTCCTGTGGAATCCAGTTAAGTCTGAGCCCTTCGTCGGAGGCGATCTGGGAACCGTCTTCTACTCGCAGCTGATCTTCAAAATCTCGTATTCCTTTTTCCCCGACGGTACGACCACCTGGATCACTTCTCCGATTCGATGCCCGATGAGCGCTTTGGCCACGGGGGAGTTTACGGAGATTCGCCCGTTGCGTATATCTGCTTCATCGGCACCAACGATCTTATACTTTACCTGGCGGTCCGACTCCACATCACCCAGAAGCACCGTGCATCCAAAAACGACCCGTTCGGTGGTCAGATCTTTGGCTTCGATGACCTGCGCCCGGGCCAGCTTATCATCTAACTCTTTGATCCGGTTCTCGATGTAGTCGCGCCGCTCTTTGGCCACGCGATAATCCGCATTATCGGTCAGGTCTCCATGGCCCGCCGCTTCGTTCAGGGCTTGAATGGCCTGGGCCCGATCGACCCGTTTCAGCCGCTCAAGTTCCTCTTGCAGCTTGGTGAATCCTTCTTTGGTCATGGGTAATTTTTCCAAATTTCTCTCCTTTTTTAAGAGCATCTCTGATCGCTAATTGCCTTCCATCTCTTGCCTCCACCCTCCCACCAGCCCATAACGATCGAGGATCTCCAGAGCCTCCTCAAACTCCCGGCGATACAGCCGGCGTCTGAGCTCCGGAAAATCCTTTGCCCGATGGGCGGGAAAGTATTGCGTCATCAAGCTGACCGAGCATTGTCCGGAGAGAGTCTCGGCCACGAAGCGAGCCATGCTCTCCGTCCCCGCCAAACCGTTCGGTAAAAGAAGGTGGCGAATGATCAAACCCCGCTGCATTATCCCGTCCTGGGCATACTTTTCCTTCCCGACCTGCCGGTACATCTCCCGGATGACCGCTGCGTTGACTGCGGGATAGTTTGGGGCTTGGGAGTAAGCCCGGGCCGTTGCTTCGTCCGCATATTTCATGTCCGGCAGGTAGATGTCTACAATTCCTTCCAAGAGCTCCAGAGTTTCCAGGCTGTCGTACCCGTTCGTGTTATAAACCAAAGGCAGCCGAAACCCTCTCTCTACTGCCAAGCAGAGGGCGTCCAGGATTTGCGGAACGAAATGCGTCGGAGTAACCCAGTTGACGTTATGACACCCCCGCTTCTGCAGGTCGAGCATCATCTGGGCCAAAACTTCTGGCCGCTTTTCGCGCCCCACCCCCAGCTGGCTGATGGGGTAATTTTGGCAGAACACGCAATGCAGATTGCAGTGGGTCAAGAAGATCGTCCCCGAACCCCGGTCCCCGGAAATCGGCGGCTCTTCTCCATGATGGACGTTGTAGCTGGAGACCATAGGGAGCCACCCGGAGCGGCAGAACCCCCGCTCCCCCCGCGTCCGGTCCACGCCACAGCGTCGGGGGCAGAGCCGGCAGGCCTTCAGGATCTGGCCGGCTCTTCGCGCCCTCTCCTGGAGTTCTCCCGTAGCCCACAGCTCAAGATAACTCGGGGACACGGTAAACAATCCTCCCCGCCACGATGGTCAGGACCGCAAATCCTTTCAGCCTCCAGCCCTGGAAAGGAGAGTTACGGCTCTTGGATTTAAACTGGCTCACGTCGATGACCCGTTCCCGGTCAAGGTCGATTAACGTTATGTCGGCGTCCGCACCGACTTGCAACCTTCCCTTGTTGATGCCCAGGATGCGCGCGGGTTGATAAGTAAATTTTTCGATGGCCTGGCTCAAAGTGAGATGGCCCTCCTGCACCAGCCTCAGGGTCAATGGCAGAGCCGTCTCCAATCCGATGATGCCATTGGCCGCATATTCGAACTCCACATCTTTCTCGACCGCTGTCTGGGGAGCATGGTCCGTGGCAATGGCGTCCAGAGCCCCATCCTTCAGCCCGGCGATGATCGCGGCTACATCTTTCGCCGTTCGCAGGGGAGGGTTCATCTTGGTATTCGGATCAAACCCCCGCACCGCTTCGTCGCTCAAAGTAAAGTAATGGGGGGCCGTCTCCGCAGTCACTTTTATTCCCCGGGCTTTGGCCTCCCGGATCGCCCTCACCGACCCAGCCGTGCTGACATGGGCCACATGGAGGGAGGCTCCGGTCAGTTCGGCTAAAGTGATGTCCCGCAGAACCATCACTTCTTCGGCAGCGTTGGGAATTCCCCGCAGGCCCAGGGTCGTGGAAGTGAACCCTTCGTTCATGACTCCTTGACCCGCCAGGTTGAGGTCTTCGCAGTGGGAGATAATGGTCAACCCGAAACCCCGGGCATATTCTAAGGCGCGGCGGAAAAGACCGGCGTTCATCACCGGGTTTCCGTCGTCAGAGAGAGCGACCACTCCGGCATCCTTCAATTCCCCGATTTCTGCCAGTGCCTCCCCTTTTAGCTCCTTGGTCACCGCGCCGATGGGATGAATGTTGGTCAAAGCCTTCTCCCGCGCTTGGCGGAGAATGTATTCCGCGACGGCCCGGTTATCATTGACCGGAAGAGTGTTGGCCATGCAGGCCAAAGACGTATATCCCCCCGCCGCTCCTGCCCTGGAGCCCGACTCGATGGTTTCCTTGTATTCGAAACCCGGCTCCCGCAGATGACAATGCATATCGATCAAACCCGGAACCAGGACCTTTCCGGCCGCATCGATCACCTCTTCCCGGGGATGTCCGGGATCCGCAGACCCGCTTCCGGGTGCACCCCCTCTTGCCTTGAATTCAGGAATCCCCGGCCCCATCTCGGCGATCTTGCCATCTTTTACGAGTACATCCAGGCGAACATCGGTTCTGCTGGCTGGGTCCACAACCCGGGCGTTCTTGATTAATAAGTTCATAGAGAACTCCTGTCTGCTTCCCTCTCTCCACCGACCAAGAGGTAAAGAAGGGCCATGCGCACAGCCACGCCGTTGGTCACCTGGTCTAAAATTACCGAGAAAGGACCGTCAGCCACCTCCGGGGAAATCTCCACCCCCCGGTTTATCGGACCCGGATGCATGATCAAAACTTCTGGCTGGGCGGCCTGCAGCACTTCCAGGTTCAATCCGAAGAACCGGGAATATTCCCGGAGCGTGGGGAAAAAGCCCCCCCCTTGGCGCTCCAGTTGAATTCGCAGCATCATGATCACATCGGCTTGCGGGATCACTTCGCTCAGGCGGGTGTGCCAGCGAACCCCCATTCGTTCCACTTCTGCGGGCCTCATGGTCTGAGGCCCGGCCAAAAGGACCTCGGCCCCCATCTTCGTGAACCCATAAATATTCGAACGGGCGACCCGACTGTGCAGGATGTCACCCACAATGGCCACTTTCAACCCGGCCAGCCTTCCTTTCTTCTCTCGAACCGTAAATAGGTCCAGTAGAGCCTGGGTGGGGTGCTCGTGGGCTCCATCCCCGGCATTGATGACCGGGACATGCATCAGGCGCGCCAGGAGATGGGGGGCCCCCGAAGCGGAATGCCGGATGATGATACAATCCGGGTTCATGGCTTCCAGGTTTTTGGCTGTATCGATCAGCGTTTCCCCTTTGACCACGCTGCTGGAGGAAGTGGAAATGTTAATGGTGTCCGCGCTGAGTCGTTTGGCCGCGATCTCGAAGGAGGTGCGCGTGCGCGTGCTCGCTTCGAAGAAAAGGTTGATCACCGTTTTGCCGCGCAAAGTGGGAACTTTCTTGATCTCCCGCGTAGAAATCTCCTTAAACGATTCGGCTGTATCCAGAATGAGCCCAATTTCCGAGACGCTCATCTCCTGGATTCCCAGAATGTCCTTGCCCGCCAATCTTGCGGCGGGCTTGTCAGATAACTGCCAGCCAGCAGCTCGGCCCCGATCGTCCACCATTTCTCTCCCCCGGTCAAAAATGAATATTCACCGCGGAGCACGCGGAGAACGCAGAGAAAAAATTAAATTCTAAATCCGAAATTCGAAATCCTAAACAAACCCAAAATTCAAATTACCAAAACCGCGAACTCCATCCACTTTCTTGTTTTGAATTTTGGTCATTCGAAATTGTTTCGGATTTAGGATTTCGTGCTTCGAATTTCCCCTATGGGGTTAGGGGATTTTCTCCTGGATGATCACCCGGTCCTGACCATCGACCTCCCGGAACGAGACCGTCACCTCGTCTTGTAGGGAGGTGACCACCTTCTTGCCCACGTAATCGGCCTGAATGGGAAGTTCCCGATGGCCGCGGTCGATGAGCACGGCCAGCTGGATGAACAGGGGGCGGCCGAAGTCAATCAGAGCATCCATCGCCGCCCGGACGGTCCTTCCCGTGTACAATACATCGTCCACCAGGATGACCCTTTTATCCCTGAGGGGAAAGGGAATCTCCGTCTTTCCCACCAGCGGCCGGGGGAGGCCGATGGCAAAATCATCCCGGTAAAGCGTGATGTCGATGATCCCGAAAGGAACTCGCACTTTCTCGATCTGCTCGATCTTCTCCCGGATGCGCTCCGCCAGATAGACGCCGCCGGTCCGAATGCCGATTAGCGCCAGGCCCTCGACCCCCTGGTTGCGCTCCAGGATTTCGTGCGTGAGGCGGACCAGAGCGCGCTCCATCGTTTCTCCATCCATTACCGTTTCTTTATCCCTTCGTTTCATCTTCCCCCTGTCCCTCATTGGATCAGGCGGCCGATCCGGCTCCAGCGAACGGCCGTCCCTTGGCTGTCCCAGGACCAATAAATAATGAAGGCCTTGCCCCTTACGTCCGCCAGAGGCACGAACCCCCAAAAACGGCTGTCCAGGCTGCGATCCCGGTTATCCCCCAGGACGAATAGGGCTCCCTTGGGCACGGCCACCGGGCCAAGATTATCACGTTTTTGAACTTCTCCCGGAAAGGCGGATTGGTCCGTATAGAAAGCGTGCGGGTCAGGCACCTCGACCCCGTTGATGTAGAGTTTTTTGCTGACTATCTTTACCGCGTCCCCTTCAACGGCCACGACTCGTTTGATAAAATCTTTACTCGGGTCTAAGGGATAGATGAAAACGATGACATCTCCCCGTTTTGGTTTCTCCAAGGGAAAAAGTTGGACAGAGGTAAAGGGGATTTTCACGCCGTAGATAAATTTGTTGACCAAGATATGATCCCCGATCTCCAGGGTGGGCTCCATCGAGCCCGACGGAATCTTGAACGCCTGCACCACAAAAGTGCGGATGAAAAGAGCCAACACCAAGGCTACGATGATGGCTTCTGCATACTCCCGAAATGTTGATTTCTTTTTCGCCACCACGCTTTTCAATTTCTACACTTCCTTATAAAATGTTAGAATTTCTCACCGCTGATTACGCAGAGAACCCACCCTCAGCAGCCTGGGCGATTTCTGCGGTGAACGCCCGCAAAGTATTCCACGGTCAGGCGCAAACCTTTCTCAAAAGAAACCTGTGGCCTCCATCCGAGCTTTTCATGGGCCTTGGAGCAATTCAAAACACTTCGCTGCTGTTCCCCCGGCTTCGCTGGGCCATGAACCTCTTTGACAGATTTCCCGGTGATATTCACCAGACTCCCAAAAAGTTCGTTGACGTTTTTTTCCACGCCCGTGCCGATGTTAAACGAACCAGAAGCCCCGCCCTTGGCGGGGTTTAAAGCCAGGACATTCGCCTCCACCACATCGCCCACATACACATAATCCCGGGTCTGCAGCCCATCGCCATTGATGAGCGGTTGCTCACCGGAAAGGAGCTTCTCGGTGAAGATCGCCACCACCCCCGCCTCTCCGAAAGGGTCCTGACGCGGCCCATAAACATTTCCATACCTCAGGGCCACAGAATCCAGCCCGTGAACCATCCGGTAGTAATGGAGGTAAAGCTCCCCGGTTGCTTTGGCCACCCCGTAGGGGCTGATGGGACGGAGGGGATCATCCTCCCTGGCTGGCTCGGCTCCTTCCGGCTGATCGCCATAAATAGCCCCCCCGGAAGATGCAAAAATAAACCGGCGTACCCCATGCTTCACGGCCTTTTCCAAGAGGTATAACGTTCCCAGAACATTGGTTCCCGCATCGAAAAGGGGGTCCATCACGGATTTCCGCACATCGATCTGCGCGGCATGATGGTTGACTACTTCTGGCCTCTCGCGGGCAAAAACTTCTTCTACTCCCGGGTCCCGGATATCCAATTGGTAGAATTGGGCCCGCGGGTTCAGATTTTCGACTTTCCCGGTAACTAGGCTGTCGAGCACGATTACTCGGTGGCCCTCGGTAATATACCGATCGGCTACCTGAGACCCGATAAATCCTGCCCCGCCTGTTACCAGAATTTTCATTCCTTCCCCAGAAAAGACAATCTATTCACCGCAGAGCATCCCGCGAAACGCGGGAAGAACGCGCCCTCGGCGATCTCTGCGGTGAATAAAAATCGGCAATCGCCCGCACGACCTTCCGCTGTTGCCCCGCAGTAAGCTCCGGGTAAATGGGCAGGGCCAATGTCTCCCGGGCAGCCCTTTCCGACTCCGGTAGGTCTCCTGGTCGATACCCCAAGTTTCGGTAGCATGCCTGCAGGTGAAGGGGAACCGGATAATAGACCGCACTCCCGATCCCTTGCTGGGTCAGGTGGTCTCGCAGCGCGTCCCTTCTTTTCGCCCGGATGACAAACTGGTTGAAAATATGATAATGACCTTTCTTCGTGTCCGGAAGGGAAATACAAGGTGGCCGCAATCCGGCCTCCCGGAAAAGAAGCCGATAACGGTCAGCATTTCCCCTGCGCAATTCGGTCCAGCGATTCAAACATTTTAGCTTCACCCGCAAAACGGCAGCCTGCAGGGCATCCAGGCGGCTGTTGATTCCAAGCAGCTGGTGATGATACTTCAACTTTTCCCCATGAACTCTGAGGAGGCGAACCTTTTCCGCTAACTCCTCATCCCGGGTGACCACCATCCCGCCATCACCAAATCCTCCAAGGTTCTTGCTCGGGTAGAAAGAGAAGCATCCCAGGTCACCCACGGTCCCAGCCAGCCATTCCCTCCGCGAACCCGAGCCTCTGGGTCGGGAATTGAACTCCTGCCTCGCTCCCAGCGCCTGGGCGGCGTCTTCTACAACTCTCATTTCATACCGCCGGGCGATCTCCATGATGGCCTGCATATCCGCCATCTGGCCGAAGAGGTGGACAGGCATGAGCACCTTCGGCCGCTCCTCTTTGCGGCGGATCTTCTTAAGGGTATCTTCGAGTTTGTTGGGATCCAGGTTGTATGTGCGCGGATCGATGTCCACGTAAACGGGTATCGCTCCCAGCCGGGAGATAGACCCGGATGTTGAGAAAAAAGTGTATGATACCGTGAGCACCCGATCCCCCGCCTTTAGGCCCAGGGCCATCAGGGAAAGCAGCAAAGCGTCTGTGCCCGAGGCGACCCCGATGGCCTGGGGCACTCCCAAGAAGGCAGCCATTTTCTTTTCGAACCCCTCGACCATCGGGCCGAGGATGAACGCCTGGCTTTCTAAAACCTCCTGGATCGCCCGATTGATCTCGACCCGGATTCTGGCATACTGTTTATGCAAATCCAAAAGGGGAACTTCCGTATCTGCCTCCTGATTTTTTTACCGCAGAGCACGCGGAGATCGCTTTCTCTGCGCTCTCTGTAGTGAAAAAACTTTTCGCGCAAAAAGAAAGCCAGGAAACCCCTGGCTTCTCTCCAGGCCCTGATTCTCTTTGACGCCCAGATTGCCCCTTCCTTCCCCGCGGGGGATCCCCCGCGAAAGCTCGGCTCTAATTAAAGGCATCCTCTGGGAGGAACTCTCAGGAGGCCTCCTTCCTAGCTACTTTGTTCAGAATCCTCCAGGTTTTCAGAAGTTCTAAAGCTCTCTCCAGAGGCGGGTCTTCCTGCATTTCGGGCCCCCCAACCGCCTCCTTCTTCTTCGATCTGTCAGGGGATTTTTCCAGTATCTTTTCCGGTATGGCCTTCTCCCCTTCTCCCCGGAGATGGTGTTCTAAATCCCTCTCCCTGATAACGCGAGGGGGGGCTGTGCGCCGGGCTTCTGGCAAGAGATCGGGGACGACGATGTCGGGGGTAATCCCTTGCGCCTGAATGGAACGACCACTGGGGGTAAAGTAGCGAGCCGTGGTCAGGCGGAGCGCTGATCCATCCTCCAGAGGGATGATGGTTTGCACGGAACCTTTTCCGAAGGTCGGCGTCCCCAAAATCACCGCTCTTCCGTGATCCTGGAGGGCACCCGCCACGATCTCGGAAGCACTGGCGCTCCCGGCATTCACCAGAACAATCAGTGGGTAATCGTGCTCCTTCGCCTTCTTCTGGGCGTAAAATTTCATCTTCTGCCCTTCCACCCGCCCTTCCGTGTAAACGATCAACCCCGATTCCAGGAATTCATCAGCCACCTTGACGGCCTGTTCCAAAAGTCCTCCCGGATCGTTGCGCAGGTCCAGGATTAATCCCTTGAGTGTTCCATTGGATTCCAGCCGACTCAGAGCGGCTTTCATATCGGCATGGGTTTTTTCGATGAATTGATTGATTTTAATATAGCCATACCCTTCTTCCAGCGTTTTCGAGCGCACACTGCGGATAGGGATGATGGCGCGAGTTAAGGTGAAATCCCTTGGCTCGGTGAATCCAGAGCGCATGATGGTGATCGTCACCTGCGTCCCCTGGGGGCCGCGCATCAATTTTACGGCGTCCATCAAGTTCATGTCTTTGGTCGACTTGCCATTGATCCGCAAGATCTGGTCTCCAGGCTGGATTCCGGCGCGGGAGGCGGGGGTGTCTTCAATCGGCGCGACCACTGTGAGAACCTTGTCGCGAATGGTAATCTCGAACCCCACACCCCCAAAACTCCCCCGGGTCTCGGTCTGCATTTCTTTGAAGACCTCCGGGGTCATGAAGTTACTATGGGGGTCCAGCGTCTCCAGCATTCCATTAATCGCCCCGGAGATCAACTTATTGGCGTGGACCGGCTCAACATAATTCCGCTCCACAATGGCTAACACGTCCGCCAACACCTTCAATTTCTCGTAGGTGGAATCGATGTCCGCGCCTACGCGGTGGACCTTGCCCAGGCCTATGAATATGCCCAGAAGAAGGAAAAGGAAGGTAATGGCCAGAATTTTTCTCTTAGTCATCCAGTTGCGCATCGCTCTCTCCTCTCCACCCGGGACTCCCTCCCGGGTGGTCTATCGGGTCCGCGGACGGGCCAGCCATTCCAGAGGGTCTAAGGGTTTTCCCCTCTGACGAATTTCGAAATAAAGGCAGGGCCCTTTCAGGGAGCCCGTGTCTCCCACCAAAGCCACAACTTCCCCCCGGCGGACTTCTTCGCCCACGTTTTTCAAGAGGGTGGAAGCGTGACCGGAAAGGGTGTAATAGCCCTCCCCGTGATCAATGATCAGAATCTTCCCATACCCCTTAAACCAATCGGAATAAACCACCCGGCCGTTGAAAATCGCGCGAATCTCTGCGCCCAGGGGAGCTCCAACCTCAATCCCTTTTTGCACGGTGAAAGTGTTGAACTTGGGGTTCTCATTCTTCCCGAAAGTGCTCAGGATTTGGCCCGCCACCGGGAAAGCCAGCTTTCCCCGAAAAGTTCCGAATCCCTTGCCCGGAGGGGAATAAATTTCTTCCTTGGCTTTGGCCCGAATATCCTTCTCTAACCGATCGATCAGGGCCTGCAGTTGCGCCGAGGCCGTCTCTAAATCCTTGAGAGCTGCCAGGTGGGTGAGTTTCTCATCGCGAACCGCATTGAGCAGCCGACCCTTCTGGGCTCGGTCCTTCTGAATTTCCGCCCTTTTTTGCTCCGTCGTTTTCTTCAGTTGCTGGAGCTCATGCTCATCTTTTTTCAACTCCTCCCGGTATTTCCCCACGTAGGCCTCACGCTTGTGGAAATCTGCGATTAATTGGCGATCTTGGCCGAGAATCAACGTCAAGTAGAGGCGGCTGTTCAAGAAATCCCCGTAAGATTGGGAAGAGAAAAGCACTTGGGGCATGCCCTCATCCCCGAATTTATACAGGGCCACCAGCCGTCTCTCCAGAAAATTCTCCTGAGAAGATATGGTCTGGTTCAGGATCTTCAGATCCTCCGTGGCCTTCTGCACTTTCCGGATGACCGTTCTCAACTGTTGATCCAATACTTTCAGCTCTTTCTCATTTTTGGACAGGCTGCGGTCCAGGCTGTTGAGCTGGGAAATGACCGACGCTTCTTGGCGATCGATTTCTGTGATCCTTTGTTTTTCCTCCTGGATCTTTTTCTTGAGTCCCCCCAGCTCCTTTTTACTCTGGGCAACTCCGCTTTGCATCTTTTGCAGGTCAGTCTGCGCCCACCCGCTTGCTGCCCAGCTCACGGCCCAAAGGATGCTGAAACCGAGAAAGATCTTTAAGCGCGTAAGTACCTCCCGACGGACACTTGCGTCCCCAGAAGTCCCAAGGTTAACCCCCCCAGGGCCAATTCCACCGCTTGTTTCGAAGTGAGAAAATCCAAAGGAAAATTTCCCAATAAATATTTCAGGGGCTCGTAGACTTTGGCTAAGAAAAGTTGGAAAAAGAAATAAAGAATCGCCAGGGCCAGGCCGGCCCCCAGAAAACCCTGCAGAATCCCTTCAATATAGAACGGAGCCCGGATGAACATTCCTGTCGCGCCCACCAGGCGCATGATCTCGATCTCTTCCCTGCGGGCGAAAATGTTCAGGCGGATGGTGTTGGAGATGACAAAGATAGTAGCCAACAGGAGCAGCGCGCCCAAGCCCAGACCCAAAACCTGCAAAAGGACCATGAAAGCAGAGAACCGTTCCACCCATTCGGACCCAAATTGCAGGTCCGCAATCTCCTTTGCCCCCCGCAGCCTTTCTACAACTCTGTTCACCCCAAGGGAATTTCGGTACTCCGGCTTGAGACGAATTTCCAAAGAGGCAGGTAGCGGATTGCGGGGCAAATCCTTGAGCATTCCCCGCTGCCCTTGCAACCGTTCCTCCAAAATCTTCAGGGCCTCATCCTTAGAACGGTATTGCACTGCTTGCACTTCCTCGAACCCGCGGACTTTTTCTGTTAAGCGCCTCACCCGCTCCCCACTCACGGAATCCGTGAGGTAGGCCGTGACCCGAATCCGGCTCCCCCACTCCGCCATCAATCCTTGGGCATTGAGGAAGATGACCATGAAGAGTCCCAGGATCAGGAAGGAAATGGTAATCGTTCCCAGGGTGATGACGTTGATCCAGGGGTTCTGACTCAGGTTTTGCCAAGCTTGTCGGAAAAAATTTCCATTCATGCGGAAACCCAGCCTCTAATCGCCAGCCGACGGCATCGGTAATGAACTTTCCACCATTCGGCCCCGTTCAAGAACGATCCGCTCTTTGGGCAGCATCAGCGGCAAACCATCGTTATGCGTGGCCAAGACCACGGTGGTTCCGCGAAAGTTTATCTCATTGAAAAGTTTCACAATTTCTTCCGCCGACCCCGGATCAATATTCCCCGTCGGCTCATCAGCCAGAAGCAACAAGGGATCATTGACAATGGCCCGGGCGATGGCCACCCGTTGCTGTTCTCCAGCCGAAAGCTGGGAAGGAAAGCATTGAGCTTTGCGCTCCAACCCTACCAGATGCAGGGCCTGGGTTGTTTTTTTTAACACCTCCCTCCTCTTGGCCCCCAAAACCTCCAGGGCAAAGGCCACATTCTCAAAAGCTGTCCGGCGGGATAAAAGTTTCGCTCCTTGGAAAACCACCCCCAGTCTTCTTCTCAGGTACGGGATCTCCCGTGGTTTCAGCCGGACTACATCGAACCCGGTCACCCGGATCTCCCCTGCGGTCGGACGTTCGGCGGCGTAAAGTAATTTGAGCAACGTAGTCTTGCCGGCCCCACTCGGGCCGGTCAGGTAAACGAATTTTCCTTTCTCCACCTTCAGGGTAATGTCAAAGAGGGCCTGCGGGCTCACATCATAAGCCTTGCTTACATGGACCATTTCGATCATCGCGGGTCACCTTGCTCCTGCAAGAAACCCTTCCGTTCTTTAGGGCCCCGCTTTCCCCAAGACCTAAACTTCTTCCGGGGCAACAGGAAAATGCCGGGGGCGTAAATTGGATGCCTCTCAAACCCTTGGAATTTCTTAAAATGTTAACACATTCATCGGTTAATCACAAGATTTTAATAAGCGACGCGAAATGTCGCCGTAGCGTTCAGCGAGTGAGGGAAGTTACTGCAGGCTGGCGATGATCGTTTTAATTTTTTCTTTCTTTTCGAAGGCCAGAGCAAATTGTCGTGCTTCTGCCAAAGATGGAAATTGCCCGATGCGCACGCGGTATAGTGTTCCTTTGGCTGCGGCGCTGCCCGTCACCTGGTAAGCCGCATATCCTTTGGAACGTAATTGATTCACTAGGTCCCGCGCTTCCTCGGGAT
>CAYQWO010000063.1:10662-12315 GCA_964421095.1 uncultured Syntrophaceae bacterium | reverse complement strand
AAAAGGAAGGGATGACCATTCTGCTTGCGGAACAGAATTCGGGCTTTGCCCTGAAGGTTTCCGACCGGGCCTATATTTTAGAAAAAGGGCATGTGACCTGGAAAGGGGGTACCTCTGAATTAAAAGAAAATCCAGAGATCATGAAAAATTATTTGGGGGTATGACAAGGGTATGGCTGGGGTACGTGGACTTAAGACACAGAAGAAGCTGTTCTCTTTTCGATCCTTTTTAAGGCCTCTTCCGTTTTGGGAATCCAGGACCCCCCATGAGATTTTGCCAATTTATTTAGACTTTTGATCGATTTCTCCGTCCCGATCTTTCCCAGGGCATCGCAGATGGCTCCCAAGGCAGAATCTGTGAGCAGGTTCTTTTGCAATAGGCCTCCCCAGCGTTTTATCCCTCTTTCTTCCAAGACTCCGATGAGGATTTGTTCTAATGTTTTATCTTCGATTGTTAAATTCCCCATGGTGCCGAAGGCGTAGTAGATTTGCGTCTCGAGCTGATCCGTTTGTTCAGAGGGAGAAAGGAATATTTGTTTTAGAGTCTCCATCATTTCTTTAGCCCCCCGGACGCTTTTGATCATCCCCAGACACCATATGGCCCGCTTGCGCACTTCCAAATTCGGATCATGAAGACTGGAGATAAAATAATCTTCTCCTTCCGTTCCTCCAATCTGGCATAAAGTATGAATGGCCTGTTCCCGCAATTTCGGTTGGGCATGGGAAGCGTATCCCTTCAGAATCTTCAACATCGGGGGCTTCCATTGGGGAGATTTGATCTCTCCCAGAACGCGGAGCATGTCGCAGATTGTTTGCATAGGGAGCTGCGCTTTTTCCAGCTCTGGTAAGAGGGGGGCAATGGCCTCTTCCCCCATTTGGATCAAGGCCTCCGTGGCATTCTTTCTTACCCATTGGTCCTCACTCGTTTTTAAGATGGCCAGCAGGTGCGGAATCGCTTCCCTCCCCAGGAAAATAAAAAGGGGAACGATGGCCATCCGAACTTCTTTCTTGGCGGTCAAGAATTTTTCTTTGAGCAAAAGGAGCGTAGATTCCTTGGTAATTTCTTCCAGGATCTGGTGGGCGAATGGACCCCATATTGATTCCTGAAGAACATGCTGTTTCAAGGCTTCCAGAATCCGGAGAATCTCTGAATACCGGTCTCTCCGGATGAGTTCGGGCATCATCTCCGCAAAGAGATAGGCCACGGTCAGAAAATCTTCCTGCTTTTGGGCATGGTCGAGCTGTTGCAAATGGGCATCGGGGTCCTGGAGAAACTGATCTATCTGTCTCTCCACTAAGATTTTATGTTGCAGGCTCTCGGGCAACTCTTCCAGGCTGATCAGTTTATGGCGGAAAAATTCTTCGAGAACATTTTCCGCTTCGCTTGTCCGCGTCTCATGCAACCGACAGCAGATCTTCTTGAGGAGTCGATCTGATTTTGCTTCGAAGGCATCCCTCTTCAGGCGTTGTTTGAGGTTGAGGTGCTCCTGCATAAAGAATTTTGCGGTTCCCAAAAAATATCGAGTTGGCATAACGAAGATGATTCCATCCTCGATGATCTCCTCTGGCGCTTCAGGGGTAGCAGCGAGGTCGCTATTTTGTAAGATGGCATAGAGGAGGTCGAAATGAAGAATCGGTCGAATCCCATCCTGGA
>CAYQWO010000063.1:0-10562 GCA_964421095.1 uncultured Syntrophaceae bacterium | reverse complement strand
TGTAAGATGGCATAGAGGAGGTCGAAATGAAGAATCGGTCGAATCCCATCCTGGATGAGTTTTTTCCGGATTTCCTGGAGTTCCTGCTCAGACATTTTTTGAAAATAAGGGATCATTTTCAAGTCTTTCCTTATCCGGGAAAGCATGAGGCGGGCTCTCCAGGGCATCTCTCTTTTCGGGGCCAGGAGTTCTTCGTCGAAAAGATAAGAAATGTTCAAGATTTTATACCGATAAAGGGCCTGAACGAACCGTTCTTTGTCCTCTTTCCGGCGGATATCCACCACAGAGGGTTCGCTCATGAGATCAATGAACCGGATGAATTCATCCTGGTCCATCCGGCTCTTGAGGGTGAGGCTGATTAGGTCTTTGCGTTCCAGATATTCGGCCAATTTCGGGATATAGAGTTCGGCCATCCCCCTGGCCATTATGCGGCTCAATTTCTGGGGCTCCGGGTAGATGCCCTCGATAAGAATTTCTTTTCGCTCCTCGTCTTCCCTGGCGATGAAGGTTAGTTCATTCTTATCGTCTAAGCAGCTTTTGAGCTGTTGGTACAGTCCGGCCTTTGCTCGCTTCGATTCAGGATGTTCAGGGGTATAATATCCCGTTCGCAGGAATGCCTGGATCAGATGAAGGATGAAGTCGGCCAGCTGAGATTGACGATGCGGCGGCAGCTCGCTCTCTTTTGCAGGAAAACCTTCAGGGATTTCATCCAAACCTTTTTTCTTAGAGATTACGTTGCTCGGATTCGCAGGCATCATATCCACCCCATTACCAGAAAGTCATCGACCCCTCCCAAGAAATTGTCATTTTCCTTTGCTATGAAAAGATACCGTATAATTTATATCGGATTTTTTGCATTTTTCTTTAATCTATCGGAGGCTTATAACCCTTACCCTTTTTCCTTTAGCCTTTCCCCTTTGACCTTTCTCTTTTTTCCTTATACCTGAAACCTTTAACCTGTTACCATAGGAAGCAGGGACGGCCATGAAATTATGAATTTCTTTCCCGACAAATTCCAGATTATGAAGAGGGCCGACATTGAAAAAGTTATTCAACCCAGTGAGCAAACGTGTAAAAAAAGAGTTGCGAAAATAGCAGGGAGTCCGAGTATACTATATTCACAACCATTGTTTGGAAGACTGCCTTTCGAAACCGAACCCCATTCCGTAAAACCTTAAAAGATAGGAGACCAGAGCCATGGCCGCATGGGAAACTTACCTGGTTCAACAAAAGGAACGATTCCTGAATGAATTGATGGAATTTCTGCGCATTCCCAGCATATCCGCTTTGCCGGCGCATGGGGCCGATGTCCAGCGCGCGGCGCAATGGCTGGAAGCGCGCATGGAAGCAGCCGGGATGGAATCTGTCCGGATCATGCCCACGGGCGGCCATCCGGTACTCTACGGGGAATGGCTTCATGCCCCCGGCAAGCCGACCCTGTTGATTTACGGCCACTTCGATACCCAGCCCGTAGATCCCCTGAATTTATGGGATCATCCCCCTTTTGAACCGGTGATCAAGGATGGCCGCATTTACGCCCGCGGAGCCTCGGATGACAAGGGTAACCTGTTCATCCCCCTCCTGGTCGTTGAGGCCATGTTGAAAACCGGTGGAAGATTACCCGTCAACCTCAAGTTCCTCTTCGAAGGCCAGGAAGAAATCGGAAGCCCCCAGCTGCGGGATTTCATAGCGGCCCATAAGGATCTCCTGTCTTGCGATATGGTTTTGAGCGCCGATGGCGGCCAGTGGGGCGAGGATCAGCCGGCTCTGGTCTTGGGGACCCGGGGACTGGCCTCTGTTTTCATTGATGTCCAAGGGCCGGCTCATGATCTGCATTCCGGAACCTACGGCGGGACGATCGCGAATCCCATCCACGCCCTAGTCCAGATTTTGGACTCCATGCACGATACGGAGGGGCGAATCACGGTGGCTGGGTTCTACGATGACGTTCGGCCGCTCAGCGACGAAGAACGAGCCCAGATGGCCCAGGTACCTTTCTCCAAGGCTGAATACCTGCACGAGACTGGATCACCCTCTCTCTTTGGCGAGCCTGGATTCACCACCTATGAACGGGCCTGGGCTCGGCCGACCCTGGAAATCAATGGCCTGTACGGAGGCTTCCAGGGAGAGGGCTCGAAAACCGTTTTGCCCAGTACGGCCCATGCCAAGATTTCCTGCCGCCTGGTGGCCGACCAGAGCCCATCTAAGATCGCCGACCTCCTCGTGCGTCATGTGCATAAAGTCGCCCCGCGGGAAGTGAGGGTGACCGTGAAGTCCAAGAACGGAGCCATTCCGTATCTCATTCCCCCGGAGCACCGCGGCCTTCAAGTTGCCGGGTCGGTCCTAAAGGACCTTTACGGCCGGGAACCCTGCCGGATTCGCATGGGAGGGACCATCCCGGCCAATGCCTTGTTCCTCCAGGCCCTTGGAGCTTACACCATCGTCTTTGCCTTTGGCCTGCAGGATGAGCTTCAGCACTCTCCCAATGAATTCTTCCGCCTGTCCAGCTATGAGCGGGGCCAGAAGGCTTATGGAATGCTCCTGAATCAGTTGGGGGAAAAACTCGGCTAAAGTCGGCAAATGGCAGCGATCGTCAGAAAAGAAGGGAAGGCGTTGTTGACCCAACCCAGTGACCAGCTGGAGAAGAGCGGATGGACCCATCCGGTGAGACTGTATGGCCTTTTCTTCATAAGCGTCCTCCTTTTTTGGGCGTTAAGGCCGGCGTACGCTGAAAAAACTCTCCGGGTCGAGGTCCTCCCGAGTGTGGCAAAGCAGGGGGAAGTATGCTTAATAAAAGCCTCCAGTCCAGCAACTTTTAAATCCATCCATGGGGAGTTTCGCGGAGAAAGATTCCCCCTGGCCTTCGGGGCGCACAATCGAACCTACGAGGGCCTGCTCGGCATTGACCTGAATACCCGACCTGCCACCTACGGAGTCAAGGTCGTCGCGATAGATGGGAGCGGGCGGGTGTATTCGAGCGCTCTATTGTTAAAGGTGGAGAAGGTCGCTTTCAGGACCCAGAAACTCTCGCTGCCGTCCTCCATGGTCGATTTGGACCTGGAAACCCTTGAACGGGTAAATAAAGAGGAAAGGCGGCTGCGGGCTTTGTTCCAGGTCTTCCGGGAGGAAAGACTCTGGAGCGGCCCTTTTCTCCGTCCAGTGCCGGGAGAACTCACTACGGCCTTTGGAATGCGCCGTATTATTAATGGCCAGCGTAGAAGTCCCCATGCCGGCGTTGACCTGCGGGCAGAAGAGGAAACCCCTGTATTGGCCTGTAATAGCGGGGCTGTGGTCCTGGTTGACCAGCTCTTCTTCTCCGGCAAATCGGTCATTCTCGATCACGGATGGGGTATATATTCAATGTATTTCCATCTCTCCGCAGCCCTGGCCACTGAGGGGGATAGAGTTCGCACGGGAGACCTGCTGGGCCGGGTGGGCTCCACCGGAAGATCCACAAGACCCCACCTCCATTGGGGAATCAGAATCAATGGGGCCCGGGTCGATCCGCTTTCCCTTCTTAGGTTAACCGAACATCTGCGAGAATGAAACCGCTGGTGACGGTATCGAATCGTGATTCCTGGGCGTCGTTTTTCGAAGGATTGGCTATCCCCCAGCCGCCGGCGCGAAAATGAATACATCGTCGCCCTCTGCCAGCCGGGTAGAATGACTTGCCTGGTGCCCGTTTACCAGGACCATCTTTTCGACGTTTGGCGGAAAATTTATTTTTTCTAAGAGCTGGCCGGTGGTCGCCTCCGGGTCCAGTTCCAGCTTGAATGTTTCCTTTCCCGTCGGGGAATACTTTACCAGGTATCCCAAGAGCTGGACGTTGACCGTCATGGGCCGAGCCACCACCGCATCATTTTAACCCGAGTTCCTTGAGCTTGCTTTCCGTGGGGATTCCTTCCCGGGTCCAGCCACGCTCCTGGTAATACTCTTCGAGCATCTCCTCGAGATGGGAGACCTTACCTTTGGCCGGCCCTTCCGTCAGAGGCTCGTGGGTTAGCCGGTGGGGCAAGGTGTCGTCTTTCCGGGAGAATCCAGCCCTGATCAAAAACATCCGTTCGGCGTTCAAGGTTCGTTCCCCGGCCTTTACCAGCTCGTCCAGTGAATATTCAGCTCCGGTAACGGCGTTCAGATACTCCAGGATGACATCGGGATAAATCTCTAACTCCGGCCGCAGAAGGTTCCGGGCGGCGAAGAAAATGCAGAGACCCGCAGAGTCAATGAGACTGAATACATCCTGCCAGAGTTTAACGAGCCGGGCCTTGCCTTTCCATTCGTGCGGATCGATGGCCTTGGGAATCCCCACCATCTCGCAATAGGCCATGTGGGCGCGGCAGTGGGAGCCCCCGATGGGTGAGGTGGCATAATTCAGCCCCACGGCCTGCAGTCCTCTGGGGTCATATCCGGGCAACTCCAGGCGCTTGGATACCATAGCCAGTTCCGGATGCCCGTAGCGCTGCGCTAACCGGTAGCTGCCTTCGGCCAATTGGTCGCCAAAACCTTCCCGGTATCCGGTCAACCTTACCAATTCGACCAATTTCTGGGCGTCGCCCCATTTCACCGGCCCGCCGGCTTGTTTTTCCGTTATATAACCCTTTTCGAAAAGTTCCATGGCGCAGGCAATGGTCGCCCCCATACTTATCGTGTCCAGACCCAGATCGTTGCATATATAGTTGGCTTTGGTTATGGCCGCTAAGTTGTCGACCATGCAGAGGGCTCCCAGGGCATAGCCGGTTTCATACTCCGGCCCTTCCCCCTCACCTGCAAAACCCGGTTCCTCGACTTTGGTATATCGGCCACAAGAGATGGGGCAGGCCCAGCAGGCGATCGTCTTTTGCAGGTATTTTGCGGTAAGGGTCTGACCCGTGATGGCTTCCCAACCGTGAAATGTGCCCTGCAGAAAGTTTTTGGTCGGAAAGACTCCGTATTTCTGAGTAAGAGGAGTCATCACCCCGATGGTCCCATGTTGACTCAGGACCGATGGCGCAACTTTGGCGGCATTATTGAACTTGGTCATCACCCGCTCCTGGACCTCTTGGAAGCGATCCTTGTCCGCCACGGGAACCACCCCCTCTCCCAGGACCACGACCGCTTTGAGGTTTTTGGACCCCATAACCGCCCCCACCCCTGAACGACCGGCTGCCCGGTGTTTGTCATTCATGATGGCGGCAAACAGAACCAGCCTTTCCCCCGCCGGTCCAATGCAGGCTACCCTCGCTTTGGGGTCTGTTTCTTTGAGCAGTGTATCCGTGCTCTCCGGGACGATCTTCCCCCAAAGGTGACCTGCGGGCTTCAGTTCGGCCCGGCCCTTATCGATCCAGAGATACACTGGTTTCGACGCCCGGCCGGTGATCAATAGGGCATCGAACCCGGCCCTTTTCAACTCCTTGGGCAACTGACCCCCCGAGTTTGAGCAGGTAATAGCTCCGGTTAGCGGGCCTTTGGTCATGACCATGTACCGGGCAGCCGTGGGAGCGGGAGTACCCGTCAGCGGGCCGGTGGCCATGACCAGCATGTTTTCCGGAGACAAGGGATCGCACTGAGGGTCGACCTCTTTGTTCAGGTAATAGACGCCGAGGCCCCGGCCCCCGACGTAATTTCTGGCTGCCTTCATGTCCAAATCTTCTTCCTTCAGCTTGCCCGCCGTCAGATCAACTCGCAGAATCTTTCCCCGCCATCCATACATATCCGTTCTCCTTTCAGCATTCAAGGTAATGTCAAAATGTAACCACTGAGAGCATTGAGCAAATACAAATATCGAAATGGCGAAAAGGTTAAAAGGCAGGGTGCTTCAGCCGTTTCGAAACGGGACGCTGCCTGAGCAGCACGTAGGTCGCTCCCGCACCGCCGTCACAGGCCCTTGCGCTGGAATAAGCGATGACCCATTTTCGCCACGGGCCGCGTGTGAGCCATTCTCTGACCTTATTTTTTAGGATCGGCTCTGAAGGGGAGGAAAAACCTCGACCGTGTATGATGAGAACACCCCTTTTGCCCGTGATCACCGCCCATCTCAAAAACCTTTCGAAAACTTCTCTGGCATCATGGGCATGCAACCCATGAAGGTCTACATGGGCCTGGATGGAATAATTTCCCCGGTGCAGACGCCTGGCCACCTCCGGAGGGATATTATATCCAGTACCTTCGATGTATTCCGGTGTATCCAGGATGTTAAAGCCCGTCCCCTTCTTAACAAGACTCGTAAGCCGGGATAAGGCTTCCGCATCTTCTTTTTTTCCGGGGCTTTCCGCTGGCCTGATTTCGGGCTGCCTGATTTGAAAAATTCTTTCAACCCCCTGATCCCTGGAGATGGGGATAACCCCTTCCATAGCTTCGAGAAAGAGTTTTTCCTCCATTTCAGGACTCAAGTTACTCTCGGGATTGACGACATTTAATTTAGGACATTTCGGCAACGAAATCGCTTTGGTCTTAAGTAACGCTTTTAATTCTTGGAAGGGGTTGCAGGTTAGGGAGGATTTTGCAGGCTTCATGCTACAACCTTTCGCTGCGAAAGCGATTCCAGGCAACTATGACCATTTTAAACAAAACCATAAGAAATAGCAAACAGACTTTATTGCACCTTGAGCTCAATTTGGGCGGAGTAAGATCCACTGGATCGGATCTCACCCACGAAATGGTTTGCTAAATTCATGTAAATATGTTAAAAAATTTGGAGATAGTTTCCCGGAGGCAAACATTACCCCTGATAAGCAGGGGGGAGGAATTTCCACCCAATGATCGCCTTTGATCTCGTCTGTTCTAACGGCCACAAATTTGAGTGCTGGTTCAAGAACAGTCGTTCCTTTGAAGAACAGAAATCTATTGGCATTATCCACTGCCCGGTTTGTAATGACCATCGAGTGGAGAAGGCCATCTCCACCTTTGCCATAAAGAAATACAGCGACCGAAGAGAAGAGAAAGAGGGGAAAAAGGAAGAAAAAATTAACCCCTCCCCGGACTACCAAGCCCTTCAAGTCATTACCGAATATGTCAATAAAAATTTTGAAGATGTCGGGTTGGACTTTGCCAAAGAGGCCCTAAAGATCCATTTCGGAGATTCCAAGAAGAGGAATATTAAAGGGATGGCCCTCCCCGATGAGGAGAAGGTTTTGCAAGAGGAGGGAGTGCCCTTTTTCAAAATCCCGCTTCTAAAGCATCTGGACAACTGAGTCGCACGCCCAAAGACTTTTTCTGATTTCATCAAGATTCGTCTTTCCTCCTGACAAACATCCGTCATAGTTTGTCTCTTCCGGCTGAATCTCCATACTGTGATACTTAGAACGCTGCACAGCCACTTTCTTCTTTTCCCTGTTGTCATTTTTGGGCTTTCCCCCTGGCCTTATTGGGCGGGCTGGGGGTGGAGCAAAAATATATCCCGGCCCTGGATAACCAAAGAACGTAAATTAAAGCCAGGGAAATTTTCGATCCAGGTCTTTCGTAGAGCCCGCGAACGGGATGCCCGCCAGTTTTTTGGCGATGTTCTTGGAACGCTCGAGATTATGATCTCGATAGATCGCCACCTTCTCAATGACCGGGGAACCACCGCCGTGGAGAGCATCGATGAGTTTGTGCCCACCCCAGGCGGAGGCCATCATATCCTGGAATAGACGGAATGCGCGGTGCTGGTGCTCTGCCGGGATACTGGGTTCGCGCATGATATATTTTTCAAGGTATGGCCCCGTTTTTTCATTATAGAAGTCATCCTCTGCCGGTAACGTGGCCACCAGACCGCCGGCAATCGCCGCCAGCGACTCATATTCACCATATATGGCTTCTCCCGCCAGCATCCGCCCCGCATTACAGAAATTTGAATCCGGAATATAGGTCCCCGACCCGGCCTTGACGGCATGGACTGCACTGGCAACCCCAGCCGCATAGATCAGGTCTACAATCTGAATCATATCCGCCAGCTTGTGCCGCACATGCTGGGCGCGGTCGATGCCGTTATACTCCGCGGCCAGAGCCGTCGCCCCAGTAAATATTTCGGATAGGGCAGCCTTGCAGCCAGTATAACTATGACGGTGGTACAGGGCAAAAAGCAGGGCCAGCTTACCGGCGAGTTCGGCTTCCCCGCACAGAAACACACGGTCCCAGGGAACAAAGACCCGATCGAATACCGTAATGGAGTGGCTGGCCCCGAAGCCTTCGTACGGGCAATGAAGCTTCTGGCGTCGCGTCGGCGAATAGGAAGCATTGATGATGGTGACCCCTTCCCAATCCGACGGAACGGCAAAGGCTACGGCCCAGTCCTTCTCTTCGCTCACCAGAGAACGGGTCGGGATCGCCACAATCTCATCAACATAGACGGAGCAGGAATTGTGGGCCTTCGCTCCATTTACGATAATCCCATCCGGCTTTTTTTCAACCACCCGGAGGTAAAGGTCCGGGTCCTTCTGCTGATGCGGTCTCCAGGGCCGGTTCCCCTTTACATCGGTCTGAGCACAGTTCAGGCAGCGATCTTCCCGTTGGACGCGTTTCATAAAATTGACGAGGTTCTCATAATATTTGGTTCCGTATTTCTGGTCCGCTTCGTAGGAGACGATCGAGATGCCATTAAGGGCATCGATCCCCATGCAGCGCTGAATGCATCCTCCCACTTCTTGGCTGTAGAGGCGCGTCATCTTTTGCTTGTTGAGGAGATCCTCCACGCCCTGATGAATGTGGCAAAACCGATTAATCTTCTCTCCGGTGAGGTGGGAGGTGGCCACTCCCACCTCTTTAAATGTGGGATCAAAGGCAAAATCATAGGTGGCGGCCATGACGTTGATGCCGCCGACGAGCCTGGGATCGAAGCGATCGACGGGCTTTCCTCCCATGTAAACGTTAGGCTTTAGCCGGGCAATTCTCTGTCGGTACTCATTTCCCGTAATCATTTTTCTTGCTCCTTTCTAAGTCTTACTTCACGCCCAGCGAGGGTACCGCCAAGCATGAGAATCATTTTGAAGGTTCAGGCGTAGAGAAGCGTCGCCTGACGGAATGAGGTGTTGCTCCTTCCATAGCCTACGGTGGGCGATGGAGATGAATTTTCAAGAAGAGAATGATATACGGTCAGGGCTATTCCCTTTTGAGCGGAACTGCGTAAGGACCTTCGCGAATGAAGGCCATATGAGGGATAATTTGCTTTTTCTCTCGGGTGCCGTAAAAATAAATGACGGCGTTTTGCACCATCTCCTGAACCTTTTTGGCCCGGGCCTTCTTTCTGCCCGCCGGGGTGAGAAACTCATAGCCGCTGACCCCCGGGAGCATAGCGAAACCCTCTTCCGGAATATCGGAGGTACAGTAGATCAATCCCTCTTCGCCCACTTTGCGCAGTACCCTGCCCCAAACTTCAGGCTCCCATTGGTCCTTGGTGAATTTCCAGGTCGGTGACCTGAGCAAATCGACATATCCATCTGCCCCCAGGAGTTTCAGCAGATGGGTCAGAGTTTTATATTCGGGTCCGCCGATCGGCTCTTGATCCCGGTTGTCCGCCGCAATGATGATTACCCCCTTTGCTTTCACTGCTGGAAGAGCCCCTACTGCGGCTTTGGCCGTCTGGTAGTGATTTCGGCCCACATATCCCCCATGGGTTAAAACAATGTCAAACTCTTCTTCCACTGGAATCTCCACATAGGTTTTGATCTTGCTTACGGCCTCCTGCAGCACTTTCTCCAAATCCCCGGCGAAAACCCCGGTCAGGCGCATATCCTTGTCCAGGGTGACGGTGATGGTGAAATCTACCCCCACCGCCCGAGCCACGGCCAGGGACTCTTCATGACAGGGATTGCCTTCAAAGGCCAGATTGGTGGCCAAAGGGGACTCAAGGAAATCCGGGCCATGAAATTTCTGGATGGTCCGCTGATCCACCAGGCCCGGGCAAATGGCTTTCCGGCCTCCGGAAACGCCGGCCATGAAGTGGCTCTCGGATAAGCCGGTGGCGATCTTTAGGTCGGCTTCATAGAAATTTTTATTCAAGAAGACTTCAGTTCCTGTGGGGGTCTTGCCCACATAGACCAGGGATGCCGGGTCTTCACAATCGTGGTCTTGAATCCGGTAGGCCGACACAATTTCTCTCCCCAACATCTCATCCTTCTCCTGGGGGGTGCTGGCCCGATGCGTCCCCGTTCCCACGATGATCAAGATGTTCTGCCTCTGCACCCCATGAGCCTGAAGTTTTTTCAGGAGGGGTGAAAGGATCCCGTTTTTTCCTTTGTAGGGGACGGGACGGGTGATGTCCGAGACCGTGATGGCCACCTTTAATTCGCCCGCAGGTTTTCCCTTGGCCCGGATGATTTCCCCTAAGCTCCTGCCCCCAATCGGTTCATCGATTGCCCTCTGGATATCTCTTGGCGGATTCTTCAGGACTTCAGCCTTCTTCATGGTCAACTCGAAGCAATCCGGGGGCACCGAAACCACCAGCGGCCCGCCGGTGAATTCCACCCGCACTTTTTTCCAGCCTTTGATACTTGCTCCTTTTAAGACCGAAAGCAGGTCAGCTCTCATCCTTTAAACCCTCCATGGAAAATTACGGTGTGCTCTTTAAACAAAGATCCTGTCAATTTTTTTGCAGAGATGGAGAGATC
>CAYQWO010000062.1:3579-12316 GCA_964421095.1 uncultured Syntrophaceae bacterium | reverse complement strand
CTGCGCCTCAGGCGCGAGCACGTTCCTCCCGACCGCCCATCTAAATTCCCAACTTTCGATTATGCAGCACCCCTAATGTCGAAAACTCGGTTTTTTATTTATTACCGCCTGCAGTCGGCAGGAACGATGTGGCTCACCTGCCGCCGGGACTGGCGAGACTCCTAACTCATGATAGCACGAAAACGGTCAAATTGCGCCGTGCATACCTACGCCGAAGGCGATCAGGTGGAGCCGGTGTTAGGCCGCTCACTTCTATTTCGTTGTGAATGATGCACCTTTGATAATTCCTTCTTGAATTTCTACTAATTCTTTCACTACCTTTGAACATTCTTTTAACCTCTCATCTCTCTCGGATACTGTAACAACCTGATGCTTGGTCTGTCCATCTTCGTGATAAGTTAGTTGGATTCGATCAGTATATTTATGTGCTAGAAATGCATCTGACGAATCGAGCATTGCATGAGCTATTCTATTTCGAAACCTTCTTATTTTTTGTAATTCGTCTATCAATTTCGGGTGTTTTCCCGATAAGTCTGGATAACAAAGCTGCAAAAGCCTCTCAAGTATCTCTATCTTGGATAAAAAAGTTAAGTCTGTTCCATTGATAACAAGAGAGAAGAATAATGCACGCCTGTTTTCTTCAGGACAGAAATGCTGTGCTATAATATCTTCGATGATTTTTTCTATGAAGATGGCCTGCTCCAAGAAAGGGGCGCGTATTTCTTGAGCAAGTTGAAATAACTGTGTGAGCTGTTTATCTAATTCACTGCCATTATGTTTGATGATTTCCATATTTCCCCTGGCGACCTAACGGGCTCGCGGATGACGTGCGGCCCGCAGGCCCGTCTGGTCCAGTCCCGCCGGGCGGGATTCGCCCGCCGCAGGCGTAGAACACGCTGCGCCTCAAGCGCGAGCCCGTTCCTCCCGACCGCCCATCTAAATTCCCAACTTCGCATTATCCAACCCCCTTAACTATCAAAAATCCGCTTTCTTATTTATTCCCGCCTGCGCTCGGGAGGACCAACAAGGGTGAGGCGGCGGGCACTCACCCTAAAATCAAGCAAAGCTATTCACGCTCGCCTCGGCCCGCTTGTTAGGCGCAACTAGTCTTCGAAGAGAATTGTAGTATGAATTTACTCTTTGAACACTTTGTCCCATGAAGCAGTTGCCCAACTCATGTAGTCCATCACATGACGAGCAATATCGCCATATGAGTAACCCCTTTCTTCCATTGTGTAATAGGAATTTTGTACCATTCGATAGTACAAATCAGATAATGGGGTAAAACTGGCTCCGGGAATAGGTATAAAACCGATTACCTTTTTGCTTTTTTCTGACGCGAAGTCTGGCTCGAAGTGTAACTCAACCCCGATTTCTTTCTTTATTTTCTTATCTGACAGGCGAAGCACTGTAATATCCAATCCACTTTTATCAGGCTTACCAACTTCTTCATATTTCCATTCTAAGGTATCCAAGCGTTGAGCACTTCGGAAGGCGAATGCTGTTGTGTGCACTGATCTAAAATCGCCTGGATTCCCATAGCCATCAACTTCTGCTGCAAGTTCCATTATTTCAATGCTATCTTTCCACATTTTCTCGATATCGTGAGTAGTAATCCTTGTTTTAACTTCTATTGTTTGGATGACAGAATGTAACATTGCCAGAACTGAGCCATCCGCATTTTCTGCAATTAGTGGATATCTTGCATCCAAAATCATGACGTCAATCTGAGCGGAAAGGCGACCACTGGGAGGGACAAAATGGCCTGTGACCGCTCTTAAAGTATATGGCAAATAACGGTTCAAAAAGTCCCTTAAGGGAATTTCCCCATTTCTACCTATCGCTTGCGAATTAGAAGTTGTTGCAAGGGCTTTGTCCACAAGTGAAAGCATCACTTCTTCTTCACGTTGAATGATTGGGTTTGGCGTGCCGTGTTGGTGCTTTATGATTCTTTTAGTTAATTTTCGTTTGTCCATAAATTATTTGACGTTTTTTGAGAGGCCTAACGGGCTCGCGGCTGAGCTGCGGGCCGAAGACTCGCCTGCTCGAGTCCCGCCTCGGCGGGATTCGCCCGCCGCAGGCGTAGAACACGGCGCCTTCAGACGCAGCCTGTTGGGCAAATTCAAATATCTAACTTGCCACTAACAGTGCTTCTTGCGCCTCGTGAGGTAATTGCACAAGAATGAAATAGGACTGCGGATAAAGATAATCTTCTCCGGATTCATCAATCACTCTGAGATACCCTTCTTTCTCGGCGTCGTCATCCGGAAGGACTTGATAAATCTTCCGTTTTTCCAAATCCTCACAGTCCTTATTCTCAATACAAAGCGCAAACTTTCTATTTTCCTTTTTCTCCGCCATATCTTTAATCCAAAAACCTCTTTATTTTCATCTTCTTTCTGCCAATACCGTGAGCTTCATACCAGTGTAACTCAGCTCTGCATATTCTTCCGCTTTCAAGGCGGACTTTTGCTATCCCTTTGAGCTTGCGCCATCGACCGGGACCATATTGTTTCTGAATCCGCATTATGTCTCGGATTTTCCCGCCTATGGCAATGGTTTCAATTTCCCCGATCTCTCCAATTATCTCAAAATACACCGGATTTCTCTACCTCATAACAGCAAATATTTTATACGCCCAACGGGCTCGCGGTTGAGCTGCGGCCGAAGGCCCGTCTGCTCCATTCCCGCCACAGCGGGATTCGCCCGCCGCAGGCGTAGAACACGCTGCGCCTCAGGCGCGAACCCGTTCCTCCTGACCGCCCATCTAAATTCCCAACTTTCGATCCCCCAACGTCCCTAACTACCCAGAATCCAATCATTTATTTATTACGGCTTGCGGTCGGGAGGGCCGTACGCATCGGATGCGGGGCTGGCCTGTCGGCTGCATGCCGCGGTCAGGTCGCCCCTCACGTCGCTGCGAACACGCGCCACTCCCCGGGGACGCCTTTGAGGACATGGCTGCCGCGGTCGGCAAAGCAGATGCCGGATCCGGCGACCAGATCCTTTACCGTGCTCGACACGAGCACCTCACCAGGACCCGCCAGGTTCGAGATCCGCGAAGCGATGTGGACGGCGATCCCCGCGAGCTGATCGCCCCGAATCTCCACCTCTCCGGTGTGTAGTCCCGCGCGGACTTCGAGGCCGATTCCCCGGACAGACTCCGTGATTATGGTTGCGCAGCGAATCGCTCGCCCGGGGCCGTCGAACGTCGCGAGGACTCCATCGCCTGTCTTGGCGACGAGTCGGCCCCGGAACCGGCCCAGCACCCGCTCGATGAGCGCGTCGTGACGATCGAGAAGCTCTCGCCATCTCTGGTCGCCGAGCTCGGTGGCATGCTCGGTCGAGCGGACGATGTCGGTCAGAAGAATCGTGGCGAGGATCCTCTCGGTCTCGGGCGCGCTCCGCTCCCCAGTCAGGAACTCCTGGATCTCGTGAGTCACACCATCCTCTTCGCGCCAGTCGAAGTGGTCACGCCCGGGGAGAACGACGTAGTGAGCGTCCGGAATGTGATCCGCCAAGTAGCGGCTCGCCTCGCGAGACGCAAGTATGTCGCCGTCATTTCGGATTACTAAGGTGGGGACCCGCACCGACGGGAGGATGTCCCGGACGTCGATCTCATAGTTCACCCGCATCGCCTCGACGGCCGCCCTGGGGCTCATCGAGAGGCGCTCGAAACGCCCCCACCAATCCCGGAAGCTCGGGTCAGTTGCGGCTGAGGGTACGAACCCCCCTACCAAGCTACCGGTGCCCCATTCCTCCTCGTAACGGCGCAGACGGGCATCCACGTACTGCTGGCGATCCTCCTCAGCGGTGCCCGGAGCCCAGGCCAGACGGGCGAACGTGTTCCACAGGATCAGTTTGGACGTCCGGTCCGGGTGGGTCGCGGCGAATACAATTCCCATCGGTCCGCCTTCGGACAGCGTGAGGATCGCCGCTCGTTCCGAGCCGGCGGCGTCCATGACCGCCCGAACGTCGTCCATCCTCTCCTCGATGGTGGGCATACGCTCGACTCGGTCAGACAGTCCCTGCCCGCGCTTGTCGAATCGGATGAGGCGGGAGAACGAGGCGAGCCGTCGAAAAAACGAGGCCTGAAGGGGTTCATCCCACTGGTGCTCAAGGTGGGAGGCGACCCCGGGGACGAAGACCAGATCGGGAGGGCCCTCTCCGATGACCTGATAGGCGATGTGAAGGTTGCCGCAGCGGGCATATCTGGTTTCGGGTTGCATCGAAGTGATCTCTGACTCGGAGGCGAACGTCGTTGAGGACCTAAGGCGCCCCAGACGGGACCGCGTTCCTCCCGACCCCCTATCTAAACTCCCACTTTCCGGCTATACGTCCCCCGCTGTCTAAAAGCAGGCTTATTTAACATTGCCCAGGGTCGAGAGGAACATTTGTTTTTATACTTATCTACTAACGGCATAATTTTAAAGAGAAAAAAGTGGTTCGTCAAGGCTTTTTGGGGAAATGATAGTTGAGGTAAATACAGTATTCCGCTATAATCTCGAAAATTTTATTATTAAGTGGTCTCTGCGGGGAAGGGGTATATTATTGGAAGCCACGGGGAAGAGCCAGGTTTTTATGCAAATGTTCTGGAAGTGCAGCTTTCTTTTCTTTTTCCTTTTAACTTTTTACCCCCAGGAGCCTTGGGCGCAGGAGGGGAAGAAATCTCTTTTGCCGCTGACCATCAAAGGGAAAACCATAAAGGTCGAAGTCGCCCGGACGGAGAAGGAGAAAGAAAGAGGGCTGATGTTTCGGGAGCGGCTGGGAAAAGATGAAGGGATGCTCTTCGTCTATGAAGGGGAAGAAATACGCTCCTTCTGGATGAAAAATACTCGCGTCTCTCTCTCCATCGCCTTCATCGATAAGAACGGGAAAATCGTGGACATCCAGGACATGGAACCTTTCAGACTCCAGACCCATATGTCCGCCTATCCTGCCAAATACGCCCTGGAAATGAATCGGGGATGGTTTGAAAGGAATGGGATCAAGGTGGGGGACTTAGTAAAAATCCCTTCCGTCACCAAGAAATAATGACACGGAGACCCGGAGAGGGCGAGACGCGGAAACACAGCATCAAAGCATTGATGCGCCGGGCGTTTCTTTGCCCAGGTTTGGATTCACCGGGCAGGTGATTGGTCTTCCGGCGCGCATTTCTTCCCCGCAAAACCCGCAGTAGTTGCAAAAGACGATCTCGTCTTCTTTTCCATCGCGCACCTTCTTCGGCCAGTATGGATCGGCCAGGAGCTGACGGCCCAGCGCAACCAAGTCCGCTTTCTTCTCCTGCAAGATCTTTTCGGCTACGGCCCGGGTCTGCACCCTTCCGACCGCGATCACGGGCATGGAAACTTTGGCCTTGATCTTAGCGGCAAGTTCAGCATGCGTTCCTTCGGGGGAGGACGCCGGAGGCAGGGAAAGCCCGTCAGTCCGGCCCATGCCAGCGGAGACATCCATCACGTCCAACCAGTGGTTTTCCAGGGCTTTGGCCAGCCGGGCACTCTCCTCGATGGTCGTCCCTCCAGGCAAACCATCGACCGCGCTATGCCGATAAAGCAGCAGAAGGCTATCCCCCACCGCCTGGCGCATGGCCACGACGAGCTCCAGGGCCAGAAGCATGCGCCCTTCCAAGGTCCCGCCGTATTCATCGGTCCTTTGATTGGTGAGCGGGGAGAAGAACTGGTGGATAAAGTAGCCGTGGGCTCCGTGAACCTCCACCCCGTCAAACCCAGCTTCCTGGCAATTTCTGGCAGCTGCGGCGAACTTGTCGATTACCGTGCGGATCTCCTCCCGGCTGATTTGGCGGTAAGACTCACGGGCAGAAGGAGCTACAGCTTCCCCGTTCAATTCATTACCGTGCCAGAGCTGGAGGGCGATCTTGGCCCCCTCTTTATGCACTGCCGAAATTATGGTTCTCAGACTCCTGGCCCAATCGGCCTTGATCAGCAGGTCGACGGGGGTCCCGTGCACGATGATCAGGCCCACGCCGCCTCTGGCCCGCGCGGTAAAAAAGTTTAGCGCCCGTTCGTTCCTGAGTCCAAAATTGGTAACCACAGGAGCAAAGACAATGCGGTTTCTGAGTTCCATACCTTTAATACGCAATGGGTCAAAAAGCAGAGCCATGGAATGCTCCCCGTAGGGTTCCAGGGTTCGAGTGGTAAAAAAGGTTTCGCTGGGACCCTTGAATCCTTGACCTCTCGAACCCTTTTAGTTTGTTAAATCTTTCCTCTTTCCTTAGCAATCCGCAGGTAAGTTTCTATGGGGCTGGCCGGGGGCACGTAGAGCTCTTCCAGGGCTTTCCGGCGCAAAGAGAGGGCCTTCGTGGGGCAGGTAGTTACGCAAAGACCGCAGCCCACGCAGCGTTTCAGGTCGATCGTTGCCCTGTCCTCTTTCATGAAGATCGCTTCCATCTGGCACCGCTCTATACAGGTCTCACAACCGGCGCATAGCTCTTCATCCACCTGGGCAAAGTAGTTTGATTTCACCAGGCTGCTGGGATGGGGGTGAAGTTTGATCGCCTTAAGCATGCCGCAGCAACAGGCGCAGCAACTGCACATCCCGCCTACCTTCTGGGCATTGGCGGGGCTGGGCACCAACCCGGCCTCCTCATTTTTCCGCAAAATTTCCAAAGCCTCTGCCAGGGTCACTCGCCGGCCGATGCCATTTTCGGCATAATACTCCCCCATCCCCCCAAAGACAAAGCAGGATTCCAAGGGCTTGCTACAAGGGTGGTCGAGCAGGCTGCTCTTTTTCCGGCAGATACAGTCCGCCAGGACAATCGTCTTCTGCGATGCGATGATCTTCCGTAGTTCATCGTACGGCTGGATTTCCCGGACAGCCTCCAGGCTCTCCTGAACAGGGATGACCCGCAGCTGGGGAGTTTGGGGAAGGATCATCTCCTGGGCAAAAACCTCCTTCATGTATTCATCGAAAATTTCAGCCATCTCCCGGTCGAGGTTCCCCACCTGGTATTCGAGGATGCCCACGACAAACATCGTGGCCATGTAATGGTAGGCCCCTTTTACCTTGAGCCGCAGGATGAGTCCCTTTTTCGACATACGGTAGAGGAGGTCCGAGACCGCCTCGGGGTCCCGGCCGAGACGCTGGGCAATTTGTTCGGCTGTCTCCGGAATGGGTTGCAATTGACAGGCCATCTCCGCTTCTTGTTCGCTAAAAAGCTTTTCCAGGATTTTTAGCTCTACCCCGCTCTGTGTTTTTGGATAACCGGTGGGCAGGGAGTCTAAGTGTTCCCGAAGCCTTTCATAGATGCTCTTGGCCATGAGTCGCCCCTTCTGTATTTTTCTTTCAACTCTTCTTCGACGTTCCCTCTTCTTCGATCACCAGGTAGTCCAGGTTCCTGAATTTGTCGAGGTCTTCGGCCCGGTCCACGAAACGGGCGCGAATCTCCCGCATCGCCTCCAGGCGCTTTAAGAATATATCCAGGATCATCGGGTCGAAAAAGGCACCTTGCCCCTCGCCCAGGATGCACAAAACTTCCTCCTCCGTAAAGGCTTCTTTATAAACCCGCTTGGAGGATAGAGCATCGAAAACATCCGCCAGGATTGTAATCCGACCCTCGACGGGAATTTCCTCCCCCTTGAGACCGCGGGGGTATCCCGTGCCGTCAAACTTTTCGTGGTGAGTGAGGGCGATGATGCGCGATTGTTTCAGCACAGCGGCTTCCGACCCTTTGAGGATATTTCCTCCGATGACGGTGTGATACTCCATGAGACGCCGCTCTTCCGGGGTCAGCCGGGCGGGCTTTTGCAGAATCGCATCGGGGATCCCCAATTTGCCCACATCATGCATAAGGCTGGACCAGAAGATCATATTCACAGCCTCCTCGGACCATCCCAAGCCTTCGGCGATCTGCGCGCAGTAATGGCTCATGCGTTTGATATGATTCGCTGTTTCTCGGTCCCGGTACTCCGCAGCGACACCTAAGCGGAAGATGGTGTCCAGATGGGCCTGTTTCAGGTCTTCCGTGAGTTCGGCGTTTTCAATGGCCACTGCTGCTTGAGAAGCAAGCGATGAGGCTGACTTTTCATAAGCCGCGAGAAAAGGGACGATCATTCCATCTTTCAAGGCGTTGATCAACTGCAAAACCCCAACCACCTTATCCTCGCGGTTGAGCATCGGGACAGCCATCATAGACTGAGTGGCATAATCCGCGCGTTCATCCCAGGCCGGGTTGTAACAGAAGGGAGCATCCAGGGGTATTTCTTTCACGTTGGGAATATTGAGCACCTTTTTGGTCAGGGCGGCGTAGCCGGCGATGGAATCCCGAGAGATGGGCATCGCAAAGGATTGGTACATTTTCCGCATTCGTTCCTCTCCCCAGCGATCGATCAAGCTCTGGCACTGGCTGACCTTGAAGATCAACTGGTCCCCCTTCGCCAGGTACAGCGTCCCGGCATCCGCATTCGTCAGGCGGCGAGCCTCTTTGAGGATGAGGTCCAGCAGCTTCTCCAAGTCATGGACGCTGGAAAGGGCGATCCCCACATTGAGCAGTTCTTCAAAGTCTTCGACGATCGAGGAGCGATTCATGGCGTGAATGATCCCTTCGCTCGGCCGCAAGGCTGCCGCGCATTTTGTATGGATAACACTGATTATAGACCGCCCCTGCGCCGAAGGCAAGAAAGAATGGGAGATGGACGGAAAATCCTTTTCGTTTGACAGCCTGCGGGAATCATCCTATATTTTTTATTGGGGCCTGTTCCCGTGAAATCGAAATTGGAAA
>CAYQWO010000062.1:1453-3479 GCA_964421095.1 uncultured Syntrophaceae bacterium | reverse complement strand
GCTAAAAGCGGGGTCAGGAGGCAGTAGAAAAAAGAAAGGATCAATGGTTCTGGAGTCTGACCCCGCATTTTGCGGGGCTGATTCCTGTATTCTACCCATTAAGGACTATCATGAGTGGACAGAGCGGCAAAACAAAGAAACGAGTTTTAGTTATCAGTGCGCATCCGGATGATGTCGACTTCGGTTGCGGTGGAACGTTAGCCAAATGGGCCCAGGAAGGAGCAGAGATTGTTTATACCATCTGCACCAGCGGGGAGAAGGGCACGGATGATCCTGCCATGACCCACCTGGCGCTGGCCCGGACGCGCGAAAAAGAACAGCGGGCGGCAGCGGCGGTCGTCGGAGCCAAGGAGGTTGTTTTTCTGCGCAAGCCAGACGGGGAGCTGCAATACTCTTTGGAATTCCGCGGCGAGTTGGTGCGAGTAATGCGCCAATACCGGCCGGATATTCTCTTTACCCACGACCCGGCCAATCGGGCCTTTGATAACCAGTACATCTTCCATGCCGACCACCGCGTAGTCGGTGAGTTGGCCTTCGACGCGGCCTATCCCGCCGCCCTCAACCGGAATTTTTTCCCGGGGCATCTGGCGGAAGGATTAAGTCCCCATGCGGTTTCCGAGTTGTACTTCTTCGCGACTTCGCAGCCCGATACATGGGTGGACATTGAATCCACTTTGGAGCTGAAGATTAAGGCTCTCCGTTGCCACGTCAGCCAGGTCAAAAATCCTAAAATGATGGAAGAGATGGTACGCACCTGGTTTGGCGCCTGGGGACGGGAAAAAGGCTTGGCTTACGCCGAGCGCTTCCGGCGCTTGCAGATCTTTCATGATCCATCTGAGCGGCTCAAGAGGCTCAAGGAAGCGCTAAAATAAAGGCAACATGCAAAATCCGGAACAAATTCAAAATTCTAATTACCGGATTTCTAAACAACCCTTGATCCTGTTCTTGAAGTTCGGGATTTCGAATCCTAGAAATTGTTTGGTCCCGCGTTTCGCGGGATTCGAATTTCGTACTGCGAATTTTATCCCCAATGGAACAATGGACTTGGAAAGATAGGATTCTCCTTCTGATCGTCCCGCGATTCTATTCCCTGGTGCTGCGCTTTCTGGCCCTGACCATCCGGAAGAAGGTTTTTTTTTCGGAGCGCGCCCAAGAATTTTGGGACCGAGGCCAGTATATCATCGCGGCTTTCTGGCACCAGAGGCTGCTCATGATGCCCTTCCTTCCCCGCCGGGGCAGAGTAGGGATGCTCATCAGTCAGCACCGGGATGGCGAATTCATCGCCCGGGCTGTGCAGCTCTTCGGGATTGACTCCATCCGCGGCTCTACGACCCGAGGGGGATTAGCGGCCCTGCGGGGAATGATCCGCTTCTTCCGCACGGGGGCTAACCTGGCCATTACCCCGGATGGTCCCCAGGGCCCTAAGCATATCGTCCAGATTGGGGTGGTGGAGCTGGCCCGGCAGACCGGGGCTCCCATCGTCCCCCTAACCTACAGCGCATCGCGCTGCAAGGTATTCGGAAGCTGGGACAACTTTATCCTTCCTCTGCCCTTCTCCAAAGTTGCTTATTTATGGGGCCAACCGCTTTTCATCCCCCGGGAAATCGGCAAAGATGGATTGGAAGAGAGTCGTCTTCTCTTGCAGGAACGAATGCGGCAGCTCACCGAGGAAGCCGACCGCATCTTTCAGAAAAAACCATGAGAAATATGAGTCTCCGCCCTGCTCTGGACGCTGAGCCGGGTCTTTAGCTCCATCCGCACGGTCCTGGATGAAGTTTTTCAGGTCAAAGAGGGACGAGGGATTCTGCATGTTCTTCTGTCTCTATAAGTTTATTCCCGCACGGAGACTCCAGACAAAAACCGCTCTCTACGCGGCCCTCGGCGCCAGCATCCTGTGGGAGATCGCCAAGCATGGGTTTCGCCACTATCTCTTTAAAGTAGCGGACCTGAGCCAAGTCTACGGCTCCTTTGGCCTCCTTTTCGCCCTGGTTCTCTGGGTTTATTATTCCTGCATCGTTTTCATTCT
>CAYQWO010000062.1:0-1353 GCA_964421095.1 uncultured Syntrophaceae bacterium | reverse complement strand
GATAGATAAAAAGAGAGGCTCAAAAGCAGGCCGGTGGAAAGGTGGGTAAGGATGGTCAGCGCTTGGGCCGGCCGCAGTCTGGGCGAGTGGTCGTATTCCCGCAAAGTGACCAGAACTCCCTTCAGGCTGAGGGGAATGGTGAAGAAGGTGATGAAAGAGACCTTCGGCAGGATGCCCATCAGAACGCCCAGGGCGACCGAGGCATAAACCGCCGTGACCATAAGTACAAAGACCTTTGCTGCCTTCTTTTTCCCCAGCCGTACGACCCAATGGTTTTTGCCAATGGCGCGGTCCGCCTCCCGGTCTGGAAATTGATTGATGAAAAGAACGTTGGTGATCAAGAACCCGACTGGAATTCCCGCCATCAGCGCCCCGTAACTAACCTCCTGAGCCTGAACGTAATAAGTCCCCATCACCACTAACGGGCCGAAGCAGAGACCGGTGAGTAGTTCGCCCAAGCCCCGCGCAGCAAGTCTTACCCGGGGCTCCACGTAGAAGTAAGCCGTTCCCACCCCAACCAAGCCCATGGGGAGGACCCACCATCCCCTCCTGAAAACCAGGAAAAGGCCGATGCCGATTCCCAGCAAGAGGGCGCCGCAGCCGAAGCGATAAACTGACTCGGGCCTCAATTGTCCATGCAGGAGGAAGGGACTCCCTCCGTCAAAAGGTCTGTTGGCCTCCCGGTTTAAAAGGTCATTCCCGCTGCAGTAGTCAAAATAATCATTCAGCGTATTGGTGGCCGCATGCAGCGCCAGCACACCCAACAGGGTAAGAAGGAAATAAAAAAGATTGAAGGAGTGCGTTTCGTGCCAGGCCAAAACCGCGCCCAAGATCACGGGGACGAAGGAAGCCGTAAAGAAGGGGGCGCGAAGCTCGGCCAGCCAAATCTTCAGGGAAAATTCTTGCTCGTTCATTTTAGTAAGTTTTTGCCTTTTTTTCATTTTACCGTAAAAAGGCCGCCAGTCAACAACGAAGAAATTACCGCTAAGAAGAAATGGCTCATTTCTGCCCTTCCTGATCGACGACTACTTGGCAGCAAGATTGATTTTCTGTGCTGACCGGTAAGCATCGACCATACCCCATATCCAAAGTATGGGGGTGGTGAGGAAACCAATGATCGAAAACATCATAGCAACCGATACGGCATAGAGGATCATGAAAATGACCCCCTTCGTTATCTCTCCGTTGTAAAATTGGCCAAGCCCCATAAAGAAAAAGGACAGGATAGCGGCAACCCCTGGTTTCTTGGGTTTTGAACTCTCCGCCATATAATCGACCCTTGGAAAGGTATCAAAAATATTAATTTTATTTGAATTTGAACCAGGAAAAAAAGAGCAATCAGGGAATTGACAG
>CAYQWO010000061.1:10319-12385 GCA_964421095.1 uncultured Syntrophaceae bacterium | reverse complement strand
GGATGGCCGTTCATCCATCGGCGCCTTGAATATCATTTCACTAAATTTTTGTCAAGTTTTTTTAAAGGTCTTATTCTGAATCAACAATAAAAAAGGAGAAATGAACCGGGGTACAAAGAAAGGATGTTCATGAAGGTTTCTTGGGAGGTATTTCTTCTCCCGATGGCGTCTCTTCTTTTTTCGGGGTGACGTCAATCGCCTCAGGCTCGTGGAGACCCTTTTTGAAATTGCGGATGCTTAGCCCGATGCCCCGACTGATCTCAGGAATTTTTCTTCCCCCGAAGAGGAAGAAGACGATGACCAAAATGATGATCAGCTCCCAAAACCCCAGGCCCATCAAAGGAATCCTCCTTCACGTGGGTTCCGGTTAAGTATACTCAGCCGGGCAAATTGATTGCATGAATTCCCATCGGGTTCAGACTTCTATGCGCAAGATATCATATTTTTCCCCGAGAGTCACTCAGAATTTATACCGCTCTAAAATTTTTCTTGACAAATTTTGGCGTTTAAATAAAGTTTATTGTTTTATGCAAGATTTGCCTGGTATGCAGGTCTAATTTCTCCTCCCCGGTCGGGCAAAAAAAACATATTCGTTTAAGGAGGCTCGCTATGCATGGGGATGGCGTTGCAGACGCTCTTTTTGATCGCGGAGTTTCCCGCCGGGATTTTCTAAAATTCTGCACCGGTATGGCGGCGACACTCGCTCTTCCAGCCACTCTTGTCCCTAAAATCGCTGAGGCCCTGGAAAAGAAGGCCAAACCCGTAGTTCTGTGGCTGGAATTCTCGGATTGCGCAGGCGACACGGAATCTATGCTCCGGGCTACCAGGCCAACGATCGGGGAGATCGTTCTGGACGTGATCTCCCTGGAATATCACGAGACCATCATGGCCCCCTCTGGAAAAGCAGCGGAAAAATCCAAAAATGATGTCGTAAAAAAACTCCGGGGAAAGTACATGGCCATTGTCGAAGGCGCGATTCCCATGAAGGACGGCGGGGTATATTGTACAATCGGTGGGCACTCTGCCCTTGACATAGCCAGGGAAGTATGCGGGAATGCCCTGCTAACCCTGGCAGTGGGGTCCTGTGCTGCCTGGGGAGGGATTGGCAGTGCTAACCCTAACCCGACGGGCTGTGTGGGTGTGAAAGAAGCTGTACCGGGAGCCACGGTGGTGAACCTTCCTGGTTGTCCGGTGAATGTAGAAAACGTCACCGCTACGATCGTTTATTACTTAACCTTTGGGTCGCTTCCTGCTCTCGACACGCACCTGCGTCCCCTCTTTGGCTACGGCAAGAGAATCCATGACAACTGCGAGAGGCGGCCCCACTTCGATGCCGGGCAATTCGTGAGGAAATGGGGGGATGATGGCTCCCGACTCGGCTGGTGCCTCTATGAGATGGGCTGTAAGGGGCCCGAGGCCTATTATAATTGTCCCACGATTCGATGGAATGCGGGAACAAGCTGGCCAGTCCAGGCCGGGCACCCCTGTTTTTCCTGTGCGTCCCCCCATAATTGGGACGCCATGGGACCGATTTATGGCCGGCTTCCGGGTGTTCCAGGTGTCGGCTATCAGGTAAAGGCGGACCAGATCGGCCTTGGCCTTGCTGCCGTGGCCGGCGCCGGGGTCGCCGCCCATGCGATTGTGAAGGGAATCAAGTCCGTAGGTACCGCAGAGATGAAAAAGACTGAGGAGAAAAAGTAAGAAAGGAGACCCAGGATGCCGAAGATCGTGATTGATCCCGTTACCCGGATCGAAGGCCACTTGAGAATTGAAGCGCAGGTGGAAGGCGGGAAGGTTACAGATGCCTGGTCATCCGGCACCATGTGGCGAGGTATTGAGCTGATCGTCAAGGACCGGGACCCCAGAGAGGTCTGGGCTTTTCTCTCGCGCATATGAGGGGTTTGAACAACGGTTCACTCCACCAGCTCCGTGAGAGCTGTAGAAAATGCCCTAGGGATCACCATTCCTGATAATGCCCGGATCATAAGAAATCTGATTACGGGAATCCAATATGTTCAGGACCATGTGATCCATTTTTATCATCTGCACGCCCTGGATTGGGTGGA
>CAYQWO010000061.1:4176-10219 GCA_964421095.1 uncultured Syntrophaceae bacterium | reverse complement strand
GGAATCCGGTATGACGGCCTTCCAGCCGAAGTCGGCCCCCTTTCCAGGATGCTGGTCGCTTATGCCTCGGGGATAACCGAGGTAAAAGAGGTTGTTGATGGAGTTTTAAAGAAGTTAAATGTCGGTCCGGAGGCCTTATTTTCCACCCTGGGGCGAACTGCCGCCCGGGGGATCGAGACCTTGGTCATTGCTCAAATGTTGCCGGTCTGGATTGATGAACTCGTCGGCAGGATCAAGGGCGGCGACCTGCGCATCCATAACGGAGAGAAATGGGACCCATCCACTTGGCCGAAGGAAGCCAAGGGGTATGGTTTCCATGAAGCACCCCGCGGGTCTCTTTGCCACTGGGTGGTCATTAAAGAAGGCAGAGTGGCGAACTACCAATGCGTGGTCCCGGGAGGGTGGAATTCTTCCCCGCGGGATGCCAAGGGGCAAAGAGGCCCCTATGAAGCAGCCTTATTGGGAACCCCCCTGAGCGACCCGAGCCGACCGCTGGAAATCCTGCGGACCATTCATTCCTTCGACCCCTGTATGGCCTGCGCCATCCATGTAGTAGATGCGGAAAGGAAGGAATTGTTCAGGGTTAGAGCTCTGTAGGAGGCTACCATGTTGAGGAGAGTTTATGTGTGGGAATGGCCGGTGCGGCTGACCCACTGGGTGAACTTCCTTACGATCCTGGTGCTTTCGGTTACCGGGTATTACATCGGTAATCCCATTTTGTACGCTCCCCCGGGATATCCCTTCCTCATGCACACCATGAGGTTTATCCACCTGGTAGCCGCCTACGTCTTTACGATTAGTTTTTTCATAAGAATCTACTGGGCCTTCATGGGGAACCAGTATGCCCGGTGGGGAGAATTTGTCCCGTTAACCCGAAAAGTGTGGCGGGAAATAATTGACGATGTAAAATATTACCTTTTCTTGAAAAAAGAGCACCCTCATCGGGTGGGCCATCACGCCTTAGCGGCGCTTACGTATCTGGGTTTATTTTTCCTCTTCCTCCTGGAAATTGTCACGGGTTTCGCCCTCAACTCCGAGGGCCGGTACGGATTTTTCGCGACGCTCATGGGGGGATGGCTTCTCCCTTACATCTCTTCCCAAACCCTCCGTCTCTATCACCATCTATTCATGTGGGTAGTGATCGCCTTCGTGACGTTCCATATCTATATCGGGTGGTTTATTGACATTGTAGAAAAAAATTCAATCATCACCTCCATATTCACTGGGTACAAAACCCTGGATGAAGCCTAAAGTCTCTCTGATCGGCCTGGGCAATATCCTCCTGATGGATGAAGGGGTGGGGGTGCGTGCTGTCGAGGCGCTCAGAAAAAAATACGATTTTCCAGACGATATTTGTCTCCTCGACGGGGGAACGATGGGCCTGGACCTCCTCCCTTACATTGAAGGAATGGAAAAGATCCTTTTTATCGATGCCCTGGACCTGAAGAAAGAGCCAGGGACCATTGATATTTTGGAAGATGAGGAAATCCCGTCCTTTTTGAAACCCGCACTCTCCTTCCATGAGGTTGGCCTGGCAGACCTCCTCTTTGCTTCGAAGTTCATGGGAATGAAGCCGGAAAAGATCGCCCTCATCGGCATCCAGCCGGAAAAAGTGGAGACTGGGTTAACCCTTTCCGCAGCGTTAAATCAAAATTTTGAAAGACTGCTGAAGACGATATTAGAAAAGCTCCGGGAATGGGGCGTGACGTTTAGAGAGAAAGGGGTAAGGGATCCTGCAGATGTGCCTGGCTATTCCTTCTAAGGTCGTCGAAATTAGGGACAAAATGGCCACCATCGATATCTCAGGGGTCCGCCGGGATGTCAGCCTTCTCCTGTTACCTGAGGAGGCTACCGTCGGGGACTATGTGCTGGTGCATGCCGGGTTTGCGATTCAGAAAATTGACGGGGAAGCGGCGGAAGAGGCCTTTAAATTAATACAAGAATTTGAAGAATTGCGAATTGCGGATTCCGAGACGCCGGGACAGGGGGATGGGGAGACGCGGTGAATTTTCTCCCCGTCTAATTCCTAAATTCCTCAGTCTTATAATTGCTATGCATGAAGTGTCCATTGCCCTCAGCCTTTTAGAGCTTGTGGAAAGAGAGTGCCGGGAGGCAGGGTATCATTCAATCGATTCCGTGAGGATTAAGGTTGGGAAGGCCTCGGGGATCCTACCAGAGGCTTTTTCTTTCGCTCTCAATGTTGCCAAGAAAGATACGCTTGCCAGGGATGCCCAATTCGTCATTGAGGTTGTACCGCTGGGCGGATTCTGCAACGGATGCGGCAGACATTTTGAAATAGAAGAATTTTTTATCTTTGCATGTCCTGGGTGCGCTTCTCCTTCGTTCCAGATCAGCCAAGGTCGTGAACTGGAAATCGTTGATATGGAGGTGAATTAGCCTAACAACATATACAATTGCCCAAAAACTTATGGTCCTTTGCGACAGCTCTCCCTCGAAATACACGTTTTTCCAGCCAAAAATAAGGAATTCACCCCATTCTTTCTCAAACCATTTTTTAGTAAATTAATAACTTGCAGGGGGTCATTTTATGTCGGTCTGCCCGATCCCATGCCCTGACTCCGCGCGAGAGAAATCACAAAAGTTACGGCCTGGGTTCTTAGGCCTTGGATAATGGCTCCCGAACAGGATCAAATTGGAGGCTGTTCCTGGCTTTTTCTCCTTTTCGCAGCCAGCCCCCCAAAGCTTTCTTGACAGGGAATACCACAATGTGATATTTATGAAAAGATTTTCTCCAATCTTCCAGCAACCAAATTTAGAAGGAATGAGCGCTGGGCGAAACCCGCACTTACAGGGAACATGCTTATGCCCTTTGGGATAAATCGAAATAGTGAAGGTGGTTTCCCGTGCACGTATTGAGGCCCCTATATGTGATTTTGGCCATGGTGGCCCTTATTTTAGCTGCCCGGACCCTGATGGTGCCAAAAGATTTCGGAATCCATGAGAGGGGCTATATGTATAGCTGGTATCGGAAAGCCAATGTGGAAGACTGGAAGAATTTCCCAGTGAAATATCAGGGGAGAGATTATTGCCAGGATTGCCATGCAGAACCGTTTCAACAGATCCGGTCCTCCCCCCATGCCATCATCGAGTGTGAAAACTGCCATGGCCCGGCGTTAGACCATCCCTCCGATCCGGAGAAGCTTTCTTTGGACCGGAGCCGCGAACTCTGTCTGAGATGCCATACTTATCTTCCTTATCCCACGAGTAAGAGGTCGGAAATTAAAGGCATCGACCCGGACCAGCACAACCCGGGCGAAGAATGTGGGGCCTGTCATGAGCCGCATAAAGCCTCCAAACCCCGGTAGGAGGAGAAGGTGACCCGAAGAGAGTTTTTGAAAATATCCTGGAGAGGATGGGCCGGATTCGCCCTGGCCAGAGGCCTGAACGAGATTTTTAGGCCGGTTTCGGCTGAGGCCTCCATAAAACCGGTCCGCTGGGTCTTTCTCGTGGATACTTACAAATGCATCGGCTGCGGCTTTTGCGTGAAGGCCTGCAAGCTGGAAAATGGAATCCCCTACGGGGCGAACGTTTCGCGAACCTGGGTGGAAAGATACGTCGTAACCAAAAATGGAGAAGTATTGGCGGATACGCCCAAAGAAGCGCGAGAGGGATTCATCACCGGCCGGGTTGACCTGGGGCAGGGGAAATTTAGAGACATAAAAAGAGGGGAAATTGATAAAGCCTTCTTCGTGCCCAAGCTCTGCAACCAGTGTGAAAACCCTCCCTGTGTCCAGGTTTGCCCAGTGGGGGCCACCTACCAGACCGCAGATGGCGTCTCCCTCGTGGACCAGAAGTGGTGCATCGGCTGCGGGTACTGCATCATGGCCTGCCCCTACGGGATGAGATTCTTCCATCCCATTTATCGGGTAGCGGACAAGTGCACTTTCTGCTACCACCGGATCACCCAGGGAAAAAAGCCAGCCTGTGTGGCGGCCTGCCCCATGAGTGCCAGGAGAATCGGAAATATCAAGGACCATGCGGACCCGGTGGCCCAGATCATTCTGACCCAGCGGGTGGCGGTTCATAAGAGTGAATACGGAACCAAACCTCAGGTCTATTTCATCGGACTCAGCGAGGAGGTACGGTAAGGATGGTGTTGGAAGAAATCTGGACGTCGAAAGAGCTCTTCGTTTATCCCAATGAATACGTTTACTGGAGTATCCAGATCGTCATGTACCCCTTCATGACCGGGCTGGTGGCGGGGGCTTTCGTCCTTTCCTCTCTGTACCACCTTTTTGGCATAAAAGCGCTCAAGGAGATGGCCCAGTTCTCTCTGGTTTTTTCCTTTGCCCTCCTGCTCGTCGCCCCCCTGCCGCTGCTCTTTCATCTCCTGAGGCCGGAACGGAATTTCTATGTCTTCCTGACCCCTCATTTCACTTCGGCCATTGCCACTTTCGGCATCGTCATTTTCATCTACGGATCCATCGTGGCCTCAGAAATCTGGTTCCTCTACCGGAAACATTTTGTGGCGGTCTCCTTAAAACTCAAGAACCAGATCAACAGAACGCTGGCCGAAAATATAAAATATCTTCTCTTTTCCGTCCTCACCCTGGGGGCGTACGATGTCGGGGAATCGGCCCTGAAGAAGGATCATCGCGCTGCCAAGATCCTGGCCGGGGTGGGCGTCCCCGTAGCCTGCTTCCTCCACGGTTATGCCGGGTTCATATTTGGTTCCGTAAAGGCGAATGCTCTGTGGATGACCCCTCTGATGCCGGTCATCTTCATCATGTCTGCGGTTGTTTCCGGAGTCGCCCTCTGCATGCTCACTTACATCATTACAATGGAGATCCGGAAAATCATGGCCTCCCGGAGGAGGTCTCCTTTCCTTCACCCCACTATGGAAGAAATTCGGGGGGTGGAGATGTATGAAATGCAAATTACGTCCAAATACCTCATCTTTTTCATGATATTTTCCATCAGCCTGGAACTTCTGGACCTGGTCTTCCGCGGCTATACCGCAGTAAAGTCCTGGGATGTGCTCCGGAGCGTCATCTACGGCAAAGACTTCACCAACATATTTATTCTCCAATACACCCTGGGGAACCTGATCCCCTTCCTCCTCCTCCTGATTCCCGGCCTGACGGTAAAAAGGGCCGTGGGGGCGCTGCTGTTAGTGCTTTTCGGGGTATTCATGATGCGGTGGAACGTCGTCATCGGAGGCCAATCCTTTTCCCTCACCTTTTCGGGATACATGCATTACCACCTGCCCCTTATTCCCCATGACTACGAGACCTTTAAAGAAGGTCTCTTTGGCGCGCTCCTTATCGGAGTGATACCCTTCATCCTTTTCTGGGTACTCAGCAAGATCTTTCCCGTTTTTGAATTGAAAGAGTCCCGCTAATCTCGTCTGCTTTGCTCAGGGCTGGCCAAAAGTTCTTCCGCCTTTTGGGCTTCTTTTTGGGCTTGCTCCAGGATGGCCCCGGCCAACTGGGCGTTGTGCACTCCTTTAGCCTTTACGACGAAATCATAAGCTTTCTTCACCCGCTCCAGGTCCAGGACTGCCTGGCGAACCTCTCTTTTTTCCTTTCTCGCCGCCAGCAGTTTTCTGCTGGCCTGGTCTAGACCGCTCTTGGTTTTCTTCAGGGCTTCGAGGGTTTCCTCCCGCCAGCCGCGGAGCATATCCCCGTAGGCTTTATCATGACACTGCGTGCAGGCGAGGGAGATATTCTCCAGAGTTTGTTTCTGGGTAAGGTCATGGCAGCTAACGCATTCCACCTTTCCGGCCTTCACGCTCGCTTTGGCCTCCTTCACTTCCACGGGAAGATTTTGCGCCGCATAGAGCGCCGACTGTTCTCGATGGCAACGGGAACACTGGGTGCTCTCCGGTTTATGATGGCAGGCCATGCAATCCTGCCTGGAAATCTTCACCTTTTTATGCTCCTCCGCCGAATGGCACGAAGTGCAGCCCAGGCCAAAATCAAAGGCATGGCGCATATGAGGCAGTTTCACTCCCTGCCAGGAGGTTTCCGGGGGAAGTTTAACACCGGCCTTAGCATGACAGAGCTGGGCGCAATACCCCCCC
>CAYQWO010000061.1:0-4166 GCA_964421095.1 uncultured Syntrophaceae bacterium | reverse complement strand
CCCCCTTGATGGGACTTTGCTCGGGCAGCGACGGCGGCGACTGCCCGACCAAGCGAAAGAGGCGGTCCAGGTTGCGATCGGCCACCTGGATGAGTTCGGAGGCGTAAAAAGGATTGTGCACCCCCTTGCCGATTTTCACGAAGTCGATGTTGTACTTGGCATCCGCGAATAACTTCCTGGCTTCAGCCATCTTACCGTCTTGCGCACTCGCCTTTTCTAAAACCTGGCGGGCCGCATGCAATTTGGGATCGATATCCCGGATCATCATCTCGAAAGTTCCTCTCCAGTCTTTCAGCATACCCTTATATTGGCCACCATGGCAACTCGTGCAGGCTTTCTCTGAAGCAACAAAGGTGGTGCCGTCCTTGCCCTGTCCCAACTCCGCCCCTTTCGGCTGGACATGACAGGCCAGACAGTCCAGGCGGGCCGCAAACATATGGCTGGGAGTGGAGGGGGCTCCTTTTCCCCCCTCCCCCATGAACATTTCCCTTGGGCCGCTGTGGATGGCCGAGTGGCAGACCTGACAGTTATATTCCATGAAACGCACCTTGGAGGCCTTCAATCCATGCTTGATCTCCAAGTGGCAGCGGGTACAATCCACCTTGCGTTTGGCCACATGGGCATCGTGCATGAAGGATACATCTTCGTATTTGGCCAATCGCTCGGGCTGATTGTGACAGGTGTAACAACGCTCCTGAGGGGCCTGGCCCTCTCCCTGGATCACGTCGAGGTGGCACTTCTCACAGGAGACGTGACGGGCACCGACAAAATCTAAATGGTTGAAAGTGAACCCCTGGAACTGAATATCTTTCTTAGGGGGCTCATGGCAGGTGGTGCAATCCCCCAGCGGGAGGGTTCCTCGTTGTCCCTCTGCGTGCTTGAAGTGGCAGAGATAACAGGTGCTCTCCGTCACCTCGATGTGCGTGCCCACAACGATCTGGGAGTGGCAGCTCGTGCAGCGCAGTTGTTTTCCTCGTCGCAGGTCGCCGAGGTGAAACTTGTGGTCGAAGCGGACCCCTTTTTTGAAGGTGATCTTGCCCGCCAGGATGTTCGTGGCATGGCATCCCGGGCGCAGGCAGCTGGCGTCTTCGATCTGGGCATAGGGCTTGGAACTGTACTTTTTGGTCACGTATTGAACCACGGAATTGACGGACTGGAACTTGACCCACATGGCCGACTCGGTCTGGGGTGGGTAATGACACTCCACGCAGGCCACTTTATTGTGCTTGGAGGTTTTCCAGGCTTCATAGTACGGTTTCATGATGTGGCAACTATTGCAGAAAGAGGGGCTCGTGCTGTAGAAGAATAAGCTGATCAGAAGGGCTAATAGCACGCTGGCCGAGAAGGCCAGCACCTTGTAAAACTTGGGATGGAAATGGAGATGGACGCCGATCCATTGCAAAAACTTCTTAAACCCTTTTGGCTTTTCCGAGCCTTCCAAAGCTAAAAACCTCCCTCTAAATCAAACGTCTAAATTGAGATCTCTGAAAAACGTTCTTTTGGTCATTGCCAGCGCAGCGTACTTTTTCCAAATCTCAAATTGAGATGAGCTGTCTAAGATACTTATCCTCAGGTTTTGCCCTCCTTTACCCGCGGCGAGGGGCGGCTGTATCTCCAGAGGAAATAAACAGCCAGCAGCATCAGCAAAAAGGGAATCCCGAGGCCCAGGAGTAAAAGCAGGTACCCAGCCTTCTCTAACAGAGCGAAGATGATTACGGCAATGATGGCCATGCCCACGCCTAAGGCCGAAAAGCCCACAATCCGGGAAAGGTTCATCATCCAAAGGGGGGGTGGGTCCGTACGCATCTTGGCCAAGGTACCTCCCTTTTGCATCTGCTGATATTCCAGGGGGTGCTCATAGATCAGGTCCTCTTCCGAAATCCTTCCCGTAATGATCACGTGGTCCAGAGGAAACTTTGTTGGACGCAGATGGGTGTTGAAAAAATGGATGGAAAAAATGAACCCTGCGGCCAGAAGCGCCTCCTCGCTGTGGATGATGATGGCCACGTTGAAGATCCAACCTGGGAAATACTGGGCAAAGAACGTGGGGAACCAAAGAAACAGCCCCGACGTCCCAATCATACTGACCCCCCAGAAGACGGCCCAGTAATCGAATTTCTCCCAGTACGTGAATCGCCCAAATTGGGGCTGGGGGCCCATCCCCAAAAACCAACGAAAATGGTTTAACATGTTCTTGAAATCCTGGAGCTGGGGCACCATGGAATTCGGTCCCCAGAAAAGACCCCTCTGCTTCCTCCGAAAATGTAGGTAACCTACATAGACCAGATGGAATCCAAAGTAGAAGAAGGTAAAAAGGGCACAGACCCGATGGACGAAACCGGCAGTCTGGAACCCCCCCAGGTAAGGAGCAAGCTTCTGCACCAGGGGACTGTAGCTGAACTTCAAGGGCATACCGGTGAGAACCAAACCCATGAAACTGAGAATGACCAATACGTGCATGAGGCGGTGGAAGAGGTTAAGCCTTAAATAGTAAACCTGCGCTTGTCTTCCCTCCGCCTCTAGGCGCATCTTTTCCTTTCTATGATTCAGGCGGTCGCGCAACGACCGGGGCAGCCAGAGAAAGGTGTGAACTCCAAACAGGGAAAAGGTGAACAAGAGAAGCAGGACCATAAAGCGGTCGGTATAATAGAGAATCGGATACTTCTCTTTATTCTGGTAGTCCGCATGGGCAAAATACTGGGCAAAGCTGGGAGTCGCCTTCGCATGGCACTTCCCACAGGTAGCCACGATATTTTTCTTATGAGTCGAAGAACGGGGGTCTGTGGGAGGAAAAACATCATGGGCCCCGTGGCAGTCCGAGCACCGGGCCCCGACTACACTCCCCAAGGAGGTTACATGTCCATGGAACGAATCCCGGTAGGTCTGCAACCTTTCTATATGGCAGGTCCCGCATTCCCGCATCACTCCTAACTTCCAGGCTTCTAACTCCACACGCTGAATCCGGTGGGCGCTGTGGCAATCCGTACAGATGGGTGCTCGAGAATCGCCCTTTTTTAAGGCTTGCCCATGAATGCCTTGGCTGTAGGAACTCAGCACGCCAGCATGGCAGGTGCCGCAGGTTTCCGGAATCCTTCCCCGCGATATGGTAGAGGCAGGGTTTTGCGAGCGGAGGATTTCATGGTTTCCGTGGCAGTTACTGCACACTGCGGCTACCAGTAAACCGCTCTTGGTCAGAGCACGGCCATGAATGTTGTCCATATAGTCTTGGTAAGCAGTAGGGGCTGGGATTTTATATTTCTCGATAAGCTCTGGGTTCACGTGGCAGCGTGCGCAGGTGCGGGGGAGGTTGAGCGGATAGACCCAGGAGCGCGGATCTCCCTTTCTCTGAATGTCGTGTCCACCATGACAATCATGGCATCTGGCCACTTCGGGCTGGCCTTTTTTCTGGGATACCCCATGAACGCTTCGCTGATAACTTTGGCCGGGATCGGGATGGCATCTGGCACAGCTAACCGGAGAAAAAGCGGGTTTCGCCTGAATCTCATGAGTTCCATGACAGCTCGCACAAGAGGGGAGGGGAGCATGAACACTCCCCTTCAGCATCCTCCGGGCTTGCTCCCCATGGCATGATTCGCAGGCAACGGTTTGTCTTTTGCCGGGAAGATGGGGAACGCGGGCTGCTCTGGGGTGACAATCTTGGCAGGAGAGATCTCGATGGGCTGAACCGGCCAGTTTCCGGGGATCGATCGGGGGTAAGGTTCCTTTTGCATGAGCTGAAGTCTTCGGGATTTCCCAATGGTGGCAGGTTAGGCACTCTTGGGAGGCCCAGGAAAAGGAAGCAAGGAAGGATGCCAACAGGAACACTGAGAGAGTGGTGAAAAAATAGTACTTTCTCATTTCAAACCCTGGCGGTTGGATAAAAGATGAAAATCGCATACCACATTGTGATATCTATTGTCAATCGATTTTTCGCCCGATGCTGGGGAAGGCGAAGCTCCCCACGACCGGTGTTAACCCCGCTACAATCAACCCGAAGGGCTGAAGAAATATGGCGATGTAACCTACGTGCACGATTCCCGCGTTTCCGAAAGAAAGGTGGATTGCGCCCGCTTTCATGAGGAGGTCAAACGTGGCCAGAGGACTTCCTACGTTCGGTTAATGCGGTAAAACTTTGAGGTGTGCTGCTCGGCCATCCACAGCGGCCC
>CAYQWO010000060.1:0-12412 GCA_964421095.1 uncultured Syntrophaceae bacterium | reverse complement strand
TTCATCTTCTTCTCCCTTCTAATGTCAAAATCTAACCACAGAGATCGCAGAGAAAGCGGAGAAATAGGTAATCGGTAATTAGAAATTTTCCTTTGCCCAGACGACTCTCGATTCCGGCGTGGCGAAGATTTCGGGGGGAGCCTGGTCGATGCGCTCAAGACGTCCGCGAAGACCTATCCGGTTGGCCATCTGGATGGCCAACCCTGGACGGGCGTTCAACTCCAGGAGCAACGGTCCACGTTCCCGATCAAGCACGAGATCCACTCCGAGATAACCGAGCCCGGTCATGTCCAGGGCTCGCGCGGCCATCAGAAGCATTCGATCCCAATGAGGCACCTGGATGCCCTGGACGGGGTTGCCAGTGTCCGGATGGTGCGTGATGACCTGCGAACGATGAACGGCGGTCAGGGTCGTCCCGCTGTTCACCTCAATTCCTGCCCCAATGGCCCCGCGATGCAGGTTGGCTTTGCCGTCCGAGGCCCGCGTGGGCAGCCGCACCATGGCCATGGCCGGGACTCCCCGGTAGACCACGACGCGTACATCCGGAACACCCTGGTAGGTCACAGCGGCAAAGACCGGGGCGGGATAGATCAAGGCTTCAATGATCGCCCGGTCCTCCAGGCCCTCGAGCGAGTACACCCCCGAAAGGATATCTGAGATGTGGTAGGCAAAATCCTCGTGCGAGATAACCTCTCCACTCTGCGTCACAAACCCTTCCGCCGTACAACCTGTAACAAGCACGATCCCGCTCCCCCCCGATCCCCGGGCCGGTTTGACGACAAATTCACAGCGGCCACCGAGCGCCTTCTGGAGCCCGGCAATGCTGCCGTGGCGCTCCATGACATAATAGAGAGCCGGGGTGGGGATTTGATGCTTTTCAGCCAGGTGCTTGGTCAAAACCTTGTTGTCAACGAGCGGATACGTCGAGCGAGGATTCCACCGCATGATGTATTCGGCGTTCCGGCCGTTCATACCGAGAACCCCTGCTGCCCGGAGCCTACGGATCATTCCGAGAATCACTCTTTCCCCATGAATGTCCGGAAGCGGAAGAGCTCCGAGAGGCGATAGCCGGTGTAACGCCCCAGGAGAATTTGAGCGGCGGCCACGCCCGCCAAGAGTTCTGGATAAACAAAGAAGGTTAACTGCAGTGGTTCCCAGCTGATGATTTGATAGGTGATCACGGAAACGGCGGCGCTCCCCGCGGCAGTCCGCAGCCCCTCACGAATGCCCGCCTCTTCGATCACCACAAAGAAGCGCTCGATCGTCATGGTGAGGATGACAAACGGAAGTAACCCTACAGCCATAAACCCGCGCAGGTCGAATTTGCTTCCGATTAGCGCCAATACCGTGAAGCAAGCGATGACCAATGTCAGGATCACGGACATGCGCGGAACCAGGAGGAGCCGGAGCTTATCGAGCGAGCGGCGCACCGCGTACCCGATGAGGAGGACACCGCCGAAGATCCCCAGGCCGAATCCCAACCCGGTGCTCCGGAAGGCCAGCGCCATGAGAACCGGCATGAAAATCCCGAAAGTCGGAAAGCCCACCAGGTTACGCAACCCCCCAATCATAAGGGCGCCAATCGGGACCAGGAGGAGAATCCGGAAGGTTTGCTGGAATTCCGGAGGCAGGCGAAACAGAGACCATCGGTCCAGCAGGCGATCGGACCGCAGAATGCGCTCAAAATGCAAGCGCCATTGGCTGACAATTTCCCGGCTTAAGATCCAGCGGATTTCCAAAAGCTCACCGCCGGATACGCGGGCCGCGGGCCATCCGCCCGTAGCCAATGGAAGAAGTATGGCGGGGGTTTTTTCAATCTCTCCCGTCTCCGGCCTCAGGCTCTCCCATCTTTGGCCGGTCCATACTTCGATCCAGGTGAGAGGCCGGGTCCTAATACCTTCAGAAAGGAGGAATCCTTCAACGGCGCGGGCCGGAAGACCCGAGGCCTCCAATAACGTCAGAAATGCTACTACCCGGCCATACTTTTCCTGAACGATCTTCCATGTTTGCATGTCCTGATGCGCCGGGGACGGTTCTCCCCACTCCCCCGCCGTAGCTGCAGCGACTGCTTTGATTCGGGCGGTTGGCGCAAGTTGGGTCCAATTCCGGCTCAAACGCTCGGCTAAGGCCCGTTCTTCCTTTTTCACCACCGGCGGGAACTTTTCGAGCGTTGGAGGGTCGGCCTTGGAGGGTCGGCCAGGCCGGATAAGGATGATCGCCCGGTAATGAATTTCTTCTTCCCCCGAGCCTACTTCCCCCGACCAGACCCCAATCCGGTTCGGCCCTTCTCGGAGTAGATGAAAATTCAGGGTTCCCGAAGTAACTCTTTCTTCGACCAGCATTCGCCCGGCCTGCTCGCTGGGAACCGCTAGAGCGAGAGTGGTCTCTCCACTTCCCCCTTTGATGTGGGCGTCGATCAGGAGCTGCCAGGTCCGCCCGGGGGCAGTCGGGAAGACAGGATATCCTAACCAGACGATGCGGTAAGTCAGGAGGGCGACCGCCAGGAGAAGGAGGGCTAACGCCAGCCAGACTGCGGGGCGTCTCACTTTGGCCGGACCTCTGGACAACTCGGCGGGGAGCACCTCATCTTCATACAATCAACGACAAAGTTATCCTTTAAGGCATTACGCCCTATCAGCAAAGGGTATTTGACTTGCGAGCGATCTTTGAGGTTCAGCCGGGCACGCATCTTCTTGGGCCCCAAGCAGAATTCAACTTCGACCACCGGCCTCGATTCCCGGGTTCCGGCAGACCGGATAGTCCGCCAATCAACGATGGGCAGGCTCAGCCGCAACCCGCCGTACTTCTTCGGCAAACTGAATTCAACGATGTTATCCTTGATTTGGAGTTCTCGGGCATCGAGGGAAGAGGTAGCGGCCCCCGTATCGATCCGCGCCGGAAGCTTCACCTTCCACGGCAGGAGAATTACGTCTTCCACCAGCCCGACTGTGATTTTCTCCGCGGCTTCCACGATTCCTCCCCCCAAGAGCAAGGGTGAGATCAACGACAAAAACAAGATCCTCATCCACATCCTTTTATTTTGGCTGGCCGGAAGCCTGAAAGCAAATACTTTTTTTGCAGCCACCGAATGCTCGACTCCTTTCCTGCGTGCGGATTCTGAACGTGGATCTCTCAGGCCTGTTTCCGATCCCCTCCGGGCGGAATGAGTATTTGTCTTAGCACTCCCTCATGGACCTTGCGCACCAAAACGATCACCTGATCGTCCTCCAGAAGCACGGTATCGCCTTTGGGGATGAGCACTTCCTCCCCACGAAATATGGATATGAACAGGGTTCCCTTGGGAAGGACCAGATCTTTAATCTTTTTGTTGACCACCTGGGATGCCGCGGATATGTAGGTCTGAACGATCTCCACATCCCCTCCACGCATGGTCAACAAGGGGATAAGCATGTCATGGGCCTTGACCTGTTCTTGAATGATGGCGTTGATCAGCTTGGTCGCGCTCACTGTGGCATCGATACCCAGGCTCCAGAAAGTTTCTTCGTTGATCGGGTTATTGATGCGGGCGATGGTCCGGGGCCTGAAGAACATCATCCTGGAGAGCTGGCAGATAACCAGGTTGTCCTCGTCATGACCCGTGACGGCCACAATCGCGTCGGCGCGGTTGGCCCCGGCTTCGGTCAATGTCTCCATGGTCGAGCCGTCCCCGTAGATGATGGAATCACCCAACTCGTCCATCATGGCGGCGAATTTGTTCTTGTCTTTCTCGATGAGCATGACCTCATGGCCCTGCGCGAGAAGAAGTTTCGTCAGGTGATAACCGACTTTTCCAGCTCCCACGATGATGATGTACATCTTACTACTCCTTAAACCTTTAACATTGACTGGATGGCTTCCAGGGCCATGTTCGTCGGGCAAACCGTCTCCAGGCCCAGTTCCCGATAGCTGCCAGCCAGGATGGGGTCGTGGATGCGGGCAATCACCCGGGGCACCTTGAATTTATTCCTTATCCACTGGGCAAACAGGATATTGACATTGTCTTTGTCGGTCACAGCAATGAAGACATCCACCTGCACTTCGAAGATCCTCTCGATGTTGGCCTCGATAAAAGCGCTGCCCGCAAGGGTCTCCCCTTTAAAGTTCGGTCCCAATTGTTTCAAGGCCTCCCGGTCGCGGTCCATGATGACGATCTGATGTCCCGCTGCCGAGAGTTTTTCAGCCAGCCGGGAGCCCAATTTCCCACACCCCAAGATCACTGCTCTCATCCTTTTCGCTCCTAACAAGATTCACCGCAGAGCACGCGGAGATCGCAGAAGGCTCAAGGAAATTAAAAGCAACCCCTTTTTTATGCATTTTGATTTAAAATGCATCTCCGCGCCCTCTGCGGTCTCTGTGGTGAAAGGCTTTAGGTCGTTGCTTCTTCGGTGACCCGGTTAATCAGCACTTCACAAGGGGCTTTGCGCATCAGGATATCCATGGTCCGGGTGAAGGTGTCCCAGGCCAATCCCATCCCCGGCTTCATGCCAATGATGATCATATCCGCCTCCTGTTCAGCGGCTGCCCGGACAATCTCTTGCCCGGCCACCCGGGCCCGGAGAACGCGCATCGTTGCCGGAAGCTTGTGCAGATCGACAATGGTCTTGGCCATTTCCAGCGCCTCCCTGGCCTTGATTTCTTCTTCGGGCATGGAGGCATCAAGAGGGAGCGTCCGTGGCACCTCCAGGAGATAGGCCAGAAGAATCTCCGCCTTCTGCTCCTGCCCCAGACGACAAGCCAATTCTACCTCTCTTCCTGCAAACACATTCCCGACCGTTGGAACCAGAATGCGTTTGATGGCTTCTACCGAAACCCTCGCTCTGGCTACGGGTGCGGGAAGAGACCGCGGAACTCTGAGCATCCACCAGATCAGCCCGCCCATAGAAAGGGCGAAAACCAGGGCCAGAATAAAACCCAGGGGTTGAATGGCAATCATGATGACTGCTGGCCTCGCTTGCAGAAATAATTCCAGAAATATCTCAGGCGAAAGACTCCATAGGCCAAAAAGGCCGCTCCCACCCCTATACCCAGGATCAACCTGGTTTCAGCGATGGAACGGATCAAAATGACCAGTCCCAGGATGAAAAAAAGCAGAGTGGTGATGATTTCAAAGTAATTGCGAGCCGATAATTTCATCGTGGATCTGTCCTGAAATCAAACTCTTCGGTCCTTCCCTTTCAGGGTCTCCGGGTGGAGTTGCTTCTTCATCATCTTATCTCGCTCAGCCAGAGCCAGGCGGTAGTGTTCGAGCAGTTCAAACTCTTCCGCGGATTGCAGCACGGCTTTCTGCTCAGCTTCCCAGTCGCGTTTTATAGTCCGGAAAACAGGTAAACCTACCTTCTTACGGTACCAGACATAATAAATGAAACAGAGCAAAACCCAGGCCGGTCCGGCGATTCTGCCGATGGTATGCGTGAGGACGACTTCGGTAAGAACGAAAAGGACTCCCGCGGTCCCGATAAAACCAAGGAGGGGAAGGTCCACCTTTCTTCCTTTATATCCAACCTTCATATTCAACGGCATTTTGTAAGGGCGGGGGCTGTAAGGATCGGTGAAGCGCAGGCGGATCAGGGCGATGAAAACGAGACTGTACCCCAGGGTGGCTCCAAAGGCATACATGTTGCCCAGGATTTCCATGGCGGCATCCTGGCCGAACAGAAAGGCCAGAAGGATCTGCACGATGCCAATCCCCGAAAAGACGACGATCGTTCGCGCAGGGGTGCGGTACTTGGGATGGACGGCATCAAACCAGGGGCTGATGAAATGGAACTGGCTCATGGAGAAAGTGAGCCGGGAAGCGCTCATGACGCCGGAGTTGGCGCTGATCAACAAAATGGTCGCTCCCAAGATCGCCACAAACGGCCCGGCCATAACCCCAATGTAAGGAATGTTATTTACCAGCATGGCCACCGGATCCCCTTCCCGGCCCACAAAAGCCTGCCAGGGCAGGATTCCCAGGCTGAGGGTGGAAAAAGAAATCGCAAATATGAAGACCGTAAAGATGAGGGCGATGGAAGTCCGGGGCACGATGGTCGCGGGCCGGCGCGTTTCCTGGGCCGCCTGAGAAATCGATTCCAGCCCCACGAAGGAGATGATCGCCAAGCTGGAGCCGTACATGAACTGATGCCAGTCCCAGTGCTGCACCTGCCACTGCCATTGGCTAACCAGAAGTTCCGGTTTCCAGGCGAAAAGAAAACCAAAAATAATAATGCCCGACTCGGAGATGATGTCCACGGCCCCGAGGACTTCATTCACTAAAGAAGATTCCCGCATGCCCCGGATGTTCAGCCAGATGAGAAAGATTACGATCAGAATCGCTTCTGCACACCAAACAACGGATACATCGCGGAACAGCCCGAAGCTGACGGTGATCATTCGAAAAGCGGGGAAGAAGAAGTTCACATACCCGGCCGAAGCGACCGCAAAAAGAGCGATGTCAATCGTGTAATCCAGCAGCAGGGCGGACCCGGCCATGAAACCCCAGAAATCCCCCAGTCCGCGCAGAGAAAAATATTGTCCACCACCGGCAACGGGATACGCGGCCGCCAGTTCCGTATAGGCCAGGCCAATCATAATGTAGACGATCCCGGCCAGGGCAAAAGCAGCCAGGGCCCCTCCCTGCGTGGCGGCGATGACCAGCCCCAAAGCGGCGTAAATATCGGCCCCGACGTCGGCATATCCCCACATGAACGAACCCCAGACCGTGACGTCGCGGCGCAATCCAGCGGACCTAGACGGCGGGAAAGCCGGCGAATATTCAGCGGCCAAACTCTTCATCGCCATATCATTTATTCAGGGGGATTCTGGAGGGCATAGCTGGAACTGTCCGAAGTTCACCTTTTTCCTACTTCAATTTCTGTATGTCCTGTTCCTTACCGATCACCACCAGGACGTCGCTGTCTTTAATCACAAAATCGGCGGAAGGGATCATTTGAATCTGGTCGGTGAGGACATCCTTTGAGGCGATCACCCCGATATGGTGTTTTTTCCTCAGCTGGAGTTCTCCAATGCTCTTCCCCAAAAAACTGGTGGGGGGAGCAATTTCACAGATCGTGTAATCTTGCGAAAGGGGGATGTAATCTAAGACGTTGGGAGAGATCAGGCTTTTGGCGACCTTATCAGCCATTTCCTTCTCCGGGATGATCACCTCCGTGGCCCCAACTTTTTCCAGAATCCGCTTATGATCTTCGTTGGGCGCCTTGACGATGATTTCTCTTACATTGAACTCTTTCAGGTGAAGGGTCATGAGGGTACTGGCCGCCAGGTCCTCCCCAAAAGAGATGATCACCACATCATCCTCCTGGATGCCAATGGTCTCCAGCAACTCCTTATCCGTGGCATCCGCCAGGATCGCCCGGGTGGAGAAATCCTTGATCTTCTGGATCATCTCTTTGCTCTTATCAATAGCTATGACTTCCAGCCCGCTTTCATAAAGGTCCTTGGCGATGTTGAAGCCGAAGATTCCCAACCCCACCACAATGACTCGTTTCACCTTACACCCTCCTCATCCTACCATGACCCCTTCTTCCGCATAAGTCAAGGTTCTGCCTAATGCCCCCCTGGATAGGGAGAAGGCGAGGGTCAGAGGCCCGACCCTCCCGGCAAACATCATCAAAATAATGGCCAGCTTCTGGACGTCATTCAGCTTGGGCGTAACGCCCATCGACAGCCCCACGGTTCCAAAGGCGGAGACGGTCTCAAAAAGATATTCTACAAAAAAATGACGGCTCTCTAAAGGCGGAAGATTCCCGGCCCCCGTAAGCAAGAGGACCGAGGTAATCACGGAAACGGAAAAGGCGGAAGCAAAGATGATGGAGATCGTCCGGGTAATCGTCTCCTTAGGAATCGTCCTTTTGAAAACATTCACCTCTTCATTCCCTTTCAAGCGGCTCCAAATCAGCAGGGAGAGGAGGGCGGCGCTGGTCGTTTTCACCCCCCCGCCAGTAGAGCCAGGGGATGCTCCGATGAACATGAGGATGATGATAATCAAAATCGTTTCGTTGGTCAGGAGGCCAATATCGACCGTATTGAACCCACAAGTTCGGGGGGTGATGGACTGGAAGAAAGAGGCGAGGATCTGGGTCTGCATGGGGAGGTCCTTGATGATATGGTTCCTCTCCACAAGATAGAAGATAATGGCTCCAGAAAGGATGAGGATCGTTGTGGTAATCAGGACGATGCGGGCGTGCACGGAGAGTTTCTTCTGTTTTTTTCTCAGCTTCGCGAACACTTCGTATTGCACGACGAAACCAATCCCCCCGGCAACGATCATCCCCATAACAGTTAAGTTCACCATCACGTCCCCTTGATAACCGATAAGACTATCTGAAAAAGTGGAATACCCACAGTTGTTGAACGCGGAAATGGCGTTATAGATGGCGTGAAAGAAGGCCGGCCCCAGGGGAAAATCTTGCGAAAATCGGACCCACAGGAGGAGCGTTCCTACGGATTCAAAGATAAAAGTAAACCAGAGAATTGATTTCAGGATCGCAAAAAAATCCATCCGCGGGGTGTGCAGGAAGGTGGACTGAACAATCTCCCTTCCCTTGAAGGAGATCCCCCGGCCCATCAGGACAAAGAAGACCGTGGAGAAGGTAATGATCCCCAGGCCCCCGATCTGGAAAAGGAAAATGGTGATGATCTGTCCGGCGAAAGAAAGGTCTTTGGCGATGTCGATGCAGGCCAGGCCGGTCACACAAACTGCTGAGGTCGAAGTGAAGAGCGCATCCACAAAGGTCAAATGACCCTTGGTGGCCGAAAAAGGAAGCAACAGAAGAAAGGCTCCCAGAAGGATCACGGCGGCAAAGCTGAGGATAAAGATCCTCGACGGGGAAAGGTGTCTGGAAATGAAAGGTTTTAGGTGAAGGTGCCTTTTTTGGCGCATCGATGCTTGACCTTGTTTCCGGCGCAGGAACGCATCGGATTGATCCTCTCAAATTGGGGAGTATAAACCAAAATGGTCATTTTTACCATGGAAAAAAGAGAGAAAAGTCTTTGCAAATAGACGCAAGCATGGTATAAAATAATTAACCTGGAGGTCGTAAGGATGATGGTGCATTCGAGCCCTCAGGTTTTTTTGTTTTTGAGCCAGATCCTGGGGAAAACGATCGTTGACCTGGAAGGCCGTCCCTGGGGGCGAGTCTCTGACCTGGCGGTGGCGATCGCCGATCTATACCCTGCGGTCACGGGTGTCTTCTCTTATCCGGTCGGAAAGAAAACGCTCCGCCGTTTTCCCTGGAAGAAAATAGCAGAGGTGGGGAACAAACTGGTGGTTGATTCTCTCGCCCCCAATGATCAGGCGGAAGGCGTCCTCGGCGAAGGGGAACTCTTACTCAAAGATTCCCTCCTGGACAAACAGATTGTCGATACGCACGGCGCCAAAATTCTCCGGGTGAATGACCTGCATCTTCTGCAAGTCAACCGCAACTTACGTTTGGTCCACGTCGACGTTGGCCTGCGGGGTTTGATGCGGCGAGTGGGCCTGGATAAGGCCATGGACAAGTTTTTCCAGTGGTTCTTCGACTATCATCTTTCCGATCATCTGATCCCCTGGAGGTACGTTCAACCCCTTTCTTCTTCCGACCTCCTGCGCCTGAAGATTACCCAAAACCGCCTCTCCCAGCTCCATCCCGCAGATTTAGCGGACATCATCGAGGACTTGGATATTCACAAGCGTTCCGAGGTCTTTCAGTCCCTGGACGTCGAGACGGCCGCCGAGACGCTGGAAGAAACAGACCCGAAGATTCAGGTCCGCCTGATCGAAAGCTTGCACCCCGCCCGCGCCTCGGACATCATCGAAGAGATGTCCCCCAGCGAGGCAGCGGACCTCTTGGGAGACCTTCCCAAGGATAAGGCCGAGGGCATCCTCAAAGAGATGGAAAAAGAGATGGCCGAAGATGTTAAGGAGCTTCTGGTGCATCCGGAAGAAAAAGCCGGAGGGCTGATGACCACCTCTTTCCCCAGCCTGCCGCCCCAGGCCACTGTTCAGGAGGCCTTGAATCTGCTCCGGAGGGAAGCCGAAAGCTTGGATTTGATCTATTACCTATATGTAGCCGATGAGGAAGGCCAGCTGTTTGGAGTGATTAGCCTGCGCGGGCTGCTAATGGCCAACCCGCAGGCGAGCCTGGCCGACCTGATGGATGCTCGGGTCGTCCATGTGGGCCTTGAAGAAGAAAAAGAAGAAATCGCCAGCCTCTTTGCCAAATACGGCTTCAAGGCCATCCCGGTGGTGGATGAAGGCAACCGCATCAAAGGGGTCATCACTTTCAAGAACCTTCTGGAGGTGGTCGCACCTCAGCTGGGGAAATGATCATCATGGAAGAAGAGGATAGAGAACCTTGCCTGAAAATCGCTCTGGGAAAACTCTCCCTGCTGATACCCAGAAGGTTCCCCGTAAAGGGTTCGGGAGGACTCTGGCCATCTTTTTCGCCCTCATCGGTCCAGGGATCATCACCTCCAACGTGGACAATGATGCCGGCGGCATCACTACCTATTCTCTGGCCGGTTCCGAATTCGGCCTGACCCTCCTCTGGACTCTCCTTCCCATCACCGCAGCGTTGATTATCGTCCAGGAAATGTGCGCCCGCATGGGGGTGGTCTCGGGAAAAGGCCTCTCCGACCTTATCCGCGAGCGTTTTGGCGCCAAGGCGACTTTCTACCTGATGATTGCCTTGTTCTTTACCAACCTGGGCAATACCATTTCGGAGTTCGCCGGGGTGGCCGCGAGCCTGGAAATCTTCGGAGTGAGCAAATACCTCTCCGTGCCGGTAAGCGCTTTCTTCGTGTGGTGGCTGGTGGTCAAGGGAAATTATAAATCAGTGGAGAAGGTTTTCCTGGTGGCTTGCGTTTTTTATGTCTCCTACATCATATCCGGTTTTATGGTCAGACCCGATTGGGGAGTTATCCAGACTGAATTTCTCACCCCCACCCTTCATTTTGATCCCGAATTCCTCACCATGGCTGTCGGCGTGGTCGGAACTACCATCGCCCCCTGGATGCAGTTTTACCTGCAATCCTCCGTGGTGGACAAAGGGCTAAAAGCCGAAGACTACCAGTACGCGCGCATGGATGTGATCTTCGGTTCGGTGATCGTGAACGTGGTCGCCTTCTTCATCATCATGCTCTGCGCTTTGACGATTTTCCAGGCCGGCATCAAGATCGAGACCGCCAAGGATGCTGCCCTGGCCCTGGCCCCCCTGGCCGGCAAATATTGTACCTGGTTGTTTGCCTTCGGCCTGCTGAATGCTTCTCTGTTTGCGGCTTCGATCCTGCCGCTCTCGACGGCCTATACCATCTGTGAAGCCTTTGGCTGGGAATCCAGCCTCAACCGCAAGTTCACTGAGGCCCCGCAGTTTTACGGTCTCTACTCCCTGATGGTCTTCCTGGGAATGGGGATTATCCTCTTTCCGGATGTACCTTTAATCTCCATCATGTTCTACTCGCAGGTGATCAACGGCGCGCTGCTCCCGTTCATCCTGATTTTTATCCTCATCCTGGTGAATGACCGGAGGATTATGGGCAATTACGTCAACGGCTGGATCTTGAATCTCATCTCCTCCGTGACGATCATCGTCCTGATCTTTCTCTCGGGGGCCATGATTTTTACCTCCCTGAGATGACGCCTTCGCTTTTCTACCGGGTTTCAGGTATCGGGTGTGATTTGCGCCCGGCAATTGATATGAAAACTCTCCGGGAGACATTGCTTCATGAATTTTCGGGCCCCCTACTTTTATCTTGCTGCTCTAACTGTGCTCGCCTTCGTGATGCCCCTTTTGCTTTCCCGTCCGGCCTTGGCTGTGCGCCCTTTCATCACAGATGATGCCCGGATAGCCGGCCCCAGAGAGTTCCAAATTGAAACATCCCTTAGGGTGGATAAAGAGCGGTTTCAAAATTTGAATGTTCTTTCCATTGGGGTAATGGATAAACTGGAAGCATCTTTCAATTTCATTGACGGATTTATGATGGAGGATGAAACGAAGTATAACCTCTCCATATCCGGCCCTGGGTTTCAATTAAAGTACTTGTTTACGGATGGGAAGACTTCCAGTTTTCCGGCGACTGGTTTGGTTATCGGGGCTACGCCTCCCTGGAGGGCCGGAAGTGAAACTTTTGCCAACCCCTCATGGAGCGACTATGTGTATCTGTGCGTGACGAAATATTTTTTTAAGGACTGGGAATCTTTGAATTTGCATATTAATCTGGGATTTACCAATTCTTACGACGACAAGGTAAGGACCAATGCGACTTGGGGTATAGGGGTTCAATCCCACCTATTCGATAAGCTGTATTTATGTACGGAATTTTTCTCCGGCGATCCGTATGCCATCACCCCGGGAGCCCTTTTCCAAATAGGTTTTCGGTATTTCATAAGCGATAGAATGCAGTTGGACGTATCTACCGGGAAAGGGCTATACGG
>CAYQWO010000059.1:0-12459 GCA_964421095.1 uncultured Syntrophaceae bacterium | reverse complement strand
GAATTGCCGCCCTCATCATGTTTACCGCGGAAATTGACGATGAGATCCTCGACCGGTTCCACGTGGACACGAAATCCATTATGCCCTCTCTCCCGCTGAAGGAATTTGGGATCCCGGAAGTATTTACTGATCGACCCTGGGGCGTGAAATGGCGGAGGTCTACGGATTATACCTACGCCCCGGTAGAAGGTCCCTTCCAGAAGATCGCCAACCCAACCGTAGAAGACTTGAGAAATTTTAAGTGGCCCAAGCCGTCGGAGGTTGAAAACTTCTCCCAATGGCGGGAAAAGGCCAGGAGGATCCGTCAGGAGACCGACAGAGCGCTGGTAGCCAGAGTGCTACCTGGCATTGTTACCATTGCCCAGTTCATGCGGGGGTTTGAAGGCTGGGCGATGGATCTCCTCCTTAACCGGGAGTTCAGTGAGGCCTTGCATGAAAAGCTAACCGAAATCTGGATTGAGACCGTGAGCGGAGTGGTGGAAGCTCTGGGAGAAAATGTGGACATTATCATGTTCGGGGAAGACCTCGGCGTACAGAATCAACCGATGCTGAGCCCGCCCATGTTCCGCGAGAGGATCAAGCCTCTGCTGAAAAAGATGATCAGCAGCATCAAGAACCAGACGAAGGCCAAAATTGCCATGCACACCTGCGGTTCTGTTTACGCCTTTATGGATGATTTTATCGATATCGGGATTGATGTCTTGAATCCGCTGCAGTCCAACGCCAAGGACATGGAAGCTCCCAAAATCAAGGAAAAGGCGGGCGGCAAACTGGCTCTATGGGGCGGCATTGATACGCATGAGGTCCTGCCGAAAGGGACACCAGATGCCGTAAGAGAAGAAGTGAGAAGAAAGATCTCTATCCTGGGCAAAGGGGGAGGCTATATCTTATCGGCCGACCATAATATTCTCATCGACGTGCCCCCCGAAAATCTAATCACCATGTTTAAAGCCGCCCACGAGTATGGTAAATATTGAGAAATCTTTACTGATTTTTGCCTTGACAAAAAGATAAAAATTGGAAATGATGAGTTCACCAAAATCATCTACAATTTCAAAGGCTCAAATTTAATGCGCGGGAGGTGATGCCACTCAAACTTCAAGAAATACCCGGAATCCAGGGAAGGATCTTAATCTAAAAAAAGGAGGTAGGTAGAATGAAGAGATTGGGTCTTGGGGCTTTGGTTTTATTGGGGGTGGCAGGTTTGGTATTCGCCGGTCCGGCTGCCGCTCAGCAAGTTTTCACCTGGAAAGTTCAGAGCACCTGGACGGCCGGAGATTTCCATCAAGTGAACCCAAAAGGTTTGGTGGAGAAAATTGAGGCCATGTCTGGGGGTCGGTTGAAGATCAATCTATTGGCTGCAGGGGCGATTGTGCCTCCCTTCGAAGTCCTGGACGCCGTCCATAAAGGGATTCTGGATGCCGGCCATTCCTGGCCAGGCTACTGGTATGGCAAGCATCCTGCTGCAACCCTTTTCGGCAGCGTCCCCGGGGGGCCCTTTGGAATGAGCTCTGAAGACTTTCTGGGATGGCTATACCTGGGAGGGGGCAAAGAGCTTTATAACGAGCTCCTCCAAAAGGAATTGAAGGTGAATATAGTGGCTTTTCCAACTTTTGGAGAGACGCCCGAACCCCTGGGCTGGTTTCCGAAAGCCCTCAAGGACGTCAAGGACTTCAGGGGTCTCAAGTTTCGGGCAGGCGGTATGTCGGCGGAAGTCTTTAAAGCTATGGGAATGTCAGTGGTGACCCTCCCCGGCGGCGAGATCGTGCCGGCAATGCAGAGGGGAGTCATTGATGCCGGCGAGTTCAGCGATCCCAGCTCGGATATGGCGATGGGCTTCCAGGATGTCCGCAAGTTTTACCACATGCCCGGCACACACCAACCCACAGGCATGATGGAGCTTCTCGTCAACAAGAAGAAATGGGATGACCTACCCGCTGACCTTAGAGCCATCGTTGAGGTTGCCGGCATGGCCGAGACCATTCATTTCACCCTGAAGATGCTGAACCAGAACAGTAAGGATCTGGATACTCTGGTCACCAAGCATGGGGTGAAGGTCATTGAAACGCCCCGGGAAATTTTGTTGGAAGTGCTGAAAGCCTGGGACAAGGTGGCGGAGAAATACGTCAAAGAGAATCCCTTCTTCGCCAAAGTTTTCGAATCGCAGAAGAAGTGGGCTCAGCAGGTAGTCCCCTACAGGCGGATTGGCCACCCGCCCTATGACTTGGCCGCCGACTACTACTGGGGGAAAATTAATCCCTATAAAGTCATTAAGCCGTAACAAATGGCGGGAAGCCGTCAAAAGAGATTATCCGTTCCAGGAAGGGGTCAGGCTCTCCAGAATGGTATAAAAAAGAGGGTCTGACCCCTTTAAACGTGATCGCAACCTGGAAGGGGCCAACTCGTCAGCTAAAGATGGGCCAGATACCTGACTGTTATCTGGTGTATGAAATGGCGCTACTCTCACTGGAGGGTCGAAAAATTGGATTCTTATTTTAAAATCGTTCGGGCAATTGATAGAATGTCCCACTGGAGCGGCCGAATTGTTTCTTATCTCATCTATCCTATGGTGGGAGGGTTATTCTATGAGGTTTTTGCCCGCTATTTGTTCCACGCCCCCACAGATTGGGCCTACGACGTAACCTACATGCTCTACGGGACCATCTTCATGCTCGGGGCGGCTTACACGCTTCTCAATAAAGGGCATATCCGGACGGATTTGTTCTACAATAAATTTTCACCGCGCAGGCAAGGGACGATAGACGCGATCATGTACCTTGCCTTGTTTTTTCCCGGCATGATTTTTTTCCTGGTGGCGGGGATAGATTACGCAGCTCATTCATGGATAACTCACGAGAGGGCCACATTGAGTCCCTGGCGGCCCATCGTTTATCCGTTTAAGACGGTGATCCCCGTAACCGCTCTTCTGCTCATAATTCAGGGCGTATCCGAGTTCCTTAAGAGCATTTATGCCGCGAAGAAGGGGGAGTGGAAATGAGCCTCGAAGCTGTCGGTATTTGGATGTTGATCACCCTCCTCATCGTCATCTTCATCGGCTTTCCCATCTCCTTTACCCTGATCATCATCGCCATTGTTTTCGGCTATTTTGGTTTAGGCAATATGGTCTTCGACCTGATGGTCATGCAAACCTTCGGACTGATGCAGGAGGAGGTCCTGGCCGCTGTGCCGCTTTTCATCTTCATGGGGTATATCACGGAGCAGGCGGAACTGATGGAACGCCTCTTCAGGGCCTTTCGCTACATCCTGGCCCCCTTGAAGGGGTCGCTTTATCTTGGGGTCATTTTCACGGCGACCATCTTTGCCATGGCCACGGGCATTGTCGGCGCTGCGGTGACTGTGCTTGGAATCATGGCCGCCCCTATCATGATAAAATGTGGTTATAATCCCCGGCTCTCTGCTGGCGCCATCACCGCGGGGGGAACCTTGGGTATCCTCATCCCACCCAGCGTCATGCTCATCGTGATGGGTCCGGTCCTGGGAGTCTCGGTGGCGAAACTCTATGCGGCAGCCTTCGGCCCGGGGTTTTTGCTCTCCTCCCTCTATATCAGCTACCTCCTGATCCGAAGTTATCTGAATCCTGCTCTCGGGCCTCCTGTGCCACCGGAGGAACGGATTACCTCCACCAGGGCGAAGTTACGCGAGTTCGTGGTGGGGATGGTACCACTCGGAGTGCTCATTGCCGGCACCCTGGGAAGTATCTTGGCTGGACTGGCCACGCCCGTAGAAGCAGCAGCTATGGGATCTACCGGGGCTTTGGTGCTGGCCTTGGCGTACCGAAAACTGGACTGGGAAAAATTGAGAAAAGCGGCTATCGGAACCATGCAGACCACCAGTATGGTCCTCTTCCTCGGCGTGGCCTCCAACATTTTCGGCTCGGTCTTTGCCAGGCTCGGCTCAGCGGATATGATCACGAACGCGCTACTTGCCCTTCCTGTTTCCCCGTTCGTGATGACCCTGATCGTAATGGGGCTGATCTTCCTTTTGGGCTGGCCTTTTGAATGGCCGGCGATCATCCTTCTCTTCTTGCCTATATTCCTGCCTCTGGTCCTCGCTTTAAAGATTGACTTAGTGTGGTTCGGTGCGATCACAGCCGTGAACCTGCAGACGGCATTCCTTTCGCCCCCGGTGGCCATGTCGGCCTATTATCTCAAGGCAGTGGTTCCGGAGTGGGATCTCTCGACCATTTACAGGGGAATGATGGACTTTATGATCTTGCAAGTGACTGGCCTCCTTCTGGTTATGGTCTTCCCGCAGATAGCTCTCTGGTTCCCCAACTGGCTTTTCGGATGATTTCCCTCTCGATTTGCACTTCCCCTCATCTTCTTCCCCTTAGAGTGGGAGAGGTCCAGGGTAAGGGCTATATCAAGAAGATTCTGTCGGGAGTTTGAAAAGGCTGGAGCGATGCAGGGCAGAAAATGCCTTAATAATCTTCTCCGGCGAGGGAAAAACAGGCACTTGCTGATCATCCAGCCATTCGAGAACCTCTTTCCTTCCTGACTCCATTCCCGCCACCCAGACGGCGATGGGTTTTTGGGCATGGAGGGCTTTTGGAAAGACCTCAAAAAATTCCCGGGGAATCACAAAGGCTCGAGAAGGGATCTGGACTGCGAGCGCATCCACTCCCGGATCACCCACCACCGCGGGTAAAAGGTGATTATAGACCTTCCGGGGATCGTTAAATTGCAAGGAAACACCCAGATCAAAGGGATTTCCCAAAATCTCCCAGGGTGGGAAAACGGGTCTCAGCCTGCGTAAGGTCTCCTCGCCCAGGTTCGCCAGCGAAAGCCCAGCATACTGAATAAGATCCGTAACGATGACTGCTTCTCCACCCGGAAGGGCGGCCAGGGCAATTCGGATTCCCGGCAGCAGCAGAGAACCGAAGCGTTCTAAGGCTCTGCTTAGATCAAAGAATTCCTCAATGGTCTGGGCCCGAATGGCCCCGCATTGTCTCAAGGCCGCATCAAACACGATGTCGCTCCCCTGCACAATGACCCCAGTATGCGAAGTAGCTGCTTTCGCACCCGCCTCGGTGCGTCCGGATTTGAGAACCACAATATGTTTCGTCCGGGAAGCTTCCCGAATCAAATGGAAAAATTCCCTTCCATTTCCCTCGACGTTCTCCAGGTGAATGGCGATGACCCGGGTCTGCGGGTCCTGGGCCAGGTAGCTTAGGGCATCCACCTCATTGATGTCCATCTTGTTTCCCAGATCGATGAGTTTATTAAGGTGCAGGTTGAAATCGGAGAAAAGCCACTCCAACCTCGGTTCATAAAGACCTGATTGGAAGATCAACGATAGTCCGCCAGATTTCATTTTATGAACGGGGTGGAAGCAGATGGCAAAATTTATGGAGGGATTGATCGGACTGAGAGCATTGGGGCCAATCGCCCGCACGCCTTTTTCTTTGAGGAGACGGGCCATCTCCATCTGGACCTTTCGGCCTTCTTCCCCGGTCTCAGAAAAGCCACCTGCTACTACGACCACTCTTTTAATCCCCTTTTCAATGCATTCCTGAAGAAGGCCTGGGGTCGTTTGATACGAAACTGACACAACGGCCAAGTCAATCTGATCGTCGATGGTCTTCAGATTCGGATAAACTTTCAGACCGAGGAGATCACCCCCCTCAGGATGGACTGGATAGATCTTTCCTTTAAACCCAAGCTTTACCAGATTGTCCACCAGATGGTAGTTAGGCCGAAAGGGATTGCGCGATGCCCCCACGATGGCCACACTCTCGGGGTAGAAAAATTTGTGCAGAAAATGATTATCGTTGCTTTTCATATCTTTCCTTTTTTCACCCTCGACCAACAGATGTTGAGCGGTTGCTGATATTCCTTCGCCCTCAAAAAATTTTAGGAATTTAAGGAATTTCTTTTGATTCACCCTACTAAATTCGGTGACAAAATGCAAGTTTCTCCAAGGAATAAGATTGAGTTTCCATATCCTTATGATATTCTAAGAATAATGAATTGGAGTGACGAGGTCAGTTCCCATGGCAGAAAAAGAAATGGAAGATGAAGTTAGCTTTGCTGAGCTTCTGGAGAGCAGTCCTCAGACCCCGGGTAGCGAGTTTGCCCCCGGGGATACGGTATCCGGGACGGTGGTTAAAATCACCAAGGATGCCCTATTTGTCGATTTAGGGGGCAAGAGCGAAGGAATTGCGGATGTCCAGGAGTTCCTGGGCAAGAATGGAAATCTCAACCTTAAGGAAGGGGATAGGGTTGAACTACGGGTGTCCTCTTTGCGCGGGGGAATCCACCTTAGCAAAGCGCTTAAAGTCCACGGCGCCGATGCTATCAAGATGCTCCGGGAGGCGCAAAAAAATCAAATCCCCGTCGAGGGAAGGGTTGCGGCGGTGAACAAGGGAGGCTTTGAAATTGATATTTCCGGCACGCGCGCTTTTTGCCCGGTGAGCCAGATTGACCTGCAATTTTGTGAAAATCCGGAAGAACATATCGGCGGCAGGTACCAGTTCCGGATCATGGAAATCAAGGAAAAGGGGAAAAACATCGTCCTGTCCCGACGGGTTCTCCTTCAGGAAGAGCAGGAAAAGAAAGCAAAGGAGACCCTGAACTCGTTGAAAGAGGGCGTTGAGCTTGAGGGAAAGGTTAGGCGGTTGATTAACTTTGGAGCTTTCGTAGACATCGGCGGAATCGAAGGGATGGTCCACGTCTCTGAAATATCCCACGCCAGGATCAACCGACCTTCTGAAGTCCTCGAGATGGGGCAAAAGGTCAAAGTAAAGGTCCTGAAGGTAGAACGAGATAAAGGCGGGCGACCGCGGATTGCCCTTTCCATGAAGGCCCTGGAGCAGGCGCCCTGGGAAAAGGGTTTTCCATTTAAGGAAGGAGATGTGATCTCCGGAACCGTCTCCCGCTTGGCTGACTTCGGCGCCTTTGTGGAGGTGGCTCCGGGTGTAGACGGATTGGTCCATCTGTCGGAGATCAGCTATGAGCGAGTCCCCCATCCGAGCAGGGTTCTCAAAGAGGGACACCGCGTGGATGTACTGGTCCTGAAGATAGACGAGGAAAAACGCCGCATATCCCTCTCCATCCGGGATGCGGCGATGAAACAAAAGATGGCCGAGCAGGAAAAGGAAGTACGTCTGGAAGTCGGCCAAATCCTTAAGGGGATCGTGGAAGATCAGAAGCCTTACGGCCTTTTTATAAGGCTGCCGCAGCTTGGTATGGGAGTCCAAGGCCTACTGCCCATGGAGGAGTTGATCGTCTCCGAAAAGGGAGATGTAAAAAAAAGGATTCCCAAAGGGAGAGAGATTCAAGTAGAGATCGTATCCATAGACGAGAAGGGCCGCATTCAACTCTCCCAGAAAGTCACGAAGGCGAGAGAGGAGCGGCAGGATTACGAGAAGTTCCTGAAAAAGGAAGAGCCGGCCGGGAAGTTAGGTACTCTGGGAGAGCTTTTCAAGAAATTTAAGAAGTGAGAGCTCGGAGGTGGCCTCTGTCGCTCATTATTCTGGAACCCTCGGGCCTTCGGTCAAAACTGAGCTCCTATACCCTCTTAGGTGAAATATCGGCTTCTTCTGGAAATCCTTGCGCATGATTTCCTCCGGAAGCCAATTCTTCCTGGCCTTTTCTGTCGGCCTTTTACAGTGAAGGAGGAACGTCCTGAATTAACCTGCGACCCGCCGTACTTTCCTGGGCGCAGCGAACCAGATGGCCCCACAGGCCACGGAAAAAAGGGCAATGGCGACCACGAAAGCCAGCCAATAGTTCCCACTGAGTTCGAAGAGCCAGCCACCCAGCCACGGCCCGATGGCACCGCCTACCGCAAAGCCGAACCAGATGAACCCAAGGATAAAACCAACTTTGGGCCCTTGAAAGATATCCGTGACTGAGGCGGCGATCGTGGGCGCAGAGATCCCGATGCCAATCCCCAGGCTCAAGGCATAATAATAGAGCATCCATGGGTGGGAGGTGTCTTTGATGAGCATAAGGACCACGATGCTGGAAATGCCGATCATGGTGCCGATGGTTATGGTGAGTTCACGGCCAATCCGGTCCGAGACCAGACCCGCAAGAGAGCCAAAAGCAAACAGGATGCCGAATAAGGATAGGACGGAAGAGGCGTAAATCTTGGAATAGCCCACGTCGATGGCGAAAGCGACATGATGGGCCACCAGAATATGTTCCATAACCCCCCACAGGGAGAAGGTCGTCAGAGCAAGTAACCAGAAACGGCTGGTCCTCACGGCTTTAGAAAATGTCCAGTCTACAGCCGCCCATCCGGGATCCGTAATTTGCATCACCTTTTTCAATTTGGCTGGAGAACTCTTCCTTTCTTCTTCCACCCCGTCGCGAACAAGACCCTTTTCTCGGGGATGGTAGCGCACAATGAGAATGATCAGGGGAATCATCACACCGGCAATAATGAAGGACTCTACCAAGAAGGTGTTTCGCCAACCTACTCGATCGGTTAGCCATGCTATGGCCGGATAGATGGCAAAGGACCCTCCAGAACCTAAGAACATGAGGGATAGGGCCAGCCCGCGCTTCCGTTCAAACCAATTTCTGATTACGGTGGTGAAGGGAACGGCTCCCATGAGACAGAGGCCCGCTCCGGACAGGACACCAAAACTAAGGTAGAAATGCCAGGGTTCACTCCCCCATCGCGAAAACGCCAAGCCGGCCGACAGCAGCGTGGCTCCGAAGACCATCGTTTTCCTCGGCCCGGTCCTGTCTACCAGAAAGCCAGCCACGGGTGCTATGAAACCATAAACCAGAATGTGCACGGAGAGCATGGCTGCCGTTGTATCCCGCGGCCATTTGAATTCTTCAAGGAGGGATGGAAAAATCACGGAGAAAGAATATCGCGCCCCATACCCTAAAGCATAGGATATGAGGCCTGTGACCGTGATGTACCAGCCATAAAATATAAATCTATCTTTTTTTATGCTTGCGGGAAAGTCTTTGGGATTCGTCATGGATAGTACTATAGAACAGGGGCGCTCTCTTTCCAACAAATTTTTCTGGAAAAGACCTCTAAAATGGGCTATAAGGAAGACGTGAATCTCATGAAAAGGGGGTAAATATGCCAAGCAAAAAAAGAAAGTACTTTTATCATATCAAAGATCTCCCTATAGTGATGCTAACCGAGCAATCCAAAAGTCACATGGTTTCGGGTCAGAATGCCCTGATCAGCTTCATTGAGAATCCACCGGGTTGCGTTTTCCCACTTCATGGCCACCCATCAGAACAGATCCTTATCATCCTGGAAGGAGAGGAGGACCATATTTGCGGGGAGGAGAAATTCCTGATGAAGGCTGGTGATATATGCATTCATCCTCCCAATGTGTTGCATGGAGGGGAGACCAAAACTGGTTTCAAAGGGATCGATATCTTCTGCCCTCCCCGGGAGGATTGGCTTGAAAAATTAAAGAAGGCTTTGAAGGAAAGGGGGGAGGAATAGATTGAAAACGGGAGACTTCGATAAGGCGTGAGGAGGTTATAGCTTTTTTAAGAGCTATCATTTGATCCAAAGGATCACAAAGAAAGAAAGGAGGATAAAAAAATGAAGTCATATCGATTCTATTCCATTGCCTGGGTAGTGATGATGGGAGCTTTATTCCTTTTCTTGATGGGCACGGGCGCTCAGGCCCAGGTCATCGAGATGAAATTTGCCCATTATGCGGAAGAGACCCATCCGGGTCATCTGGCGGCAAAACAGTTTGCTGCAAAGGTGGAAGAGAGGACCAAAGGGCAGGTAAAAATCGCCATCTACCCCGCCAACATGCTGGGATCTCCGCCAGAGCAATGCGAGCAGGTCAGACTCGGGGCCATTGACATGAGCCTTCCGACCCAAGGCGCCCTGGATAAGTATGTAAAGGCCTTCTCCGCGGTCATGCTTCCCTTTGTCTACGACAGTTATGACCATGTCCATCGGGTCTTGGATGGGCCATCCATGAATTGGTTGTCCCCGCTTGCCGAAAAGGCTGGGTTTATCGTTCTCTCGAACTGGGAATGGGGATTCCGAAACCTCACGAACAATAAACGGCCGATTCATAAACCCGAGGATGCTAAGGGCCTGAAGATTCGTACTCCGCCGGAGATCCAACTTCAGGCCGCGATGGAGGCCTTGGGAGGGATTGTTACCAAGATCGCCTTCCCTGAAGTATACATGGCCCTCGCCCAGGGAGTCGTGGATGCCCAGGAAAATCCCATTGCGGTCATCTATCATAATAAGTTCTATGAGGTTCAGAAGTATCTGGCTCTTACCCGACATGTCTACAACAATATGGTCCATGTGGTCAGTACGAAGGCTTGGGCCAAACTGACACCAGAACAACAGAAAATCTTCAGAGAAGAGAGTAAGGCAGCAGGGGCCTACATGCGCAAGGCAATCATGGCCGAAGAAGCGGAGCAGATCGCCAAGATGGAGAATGCGGGGATGAAGGTGACACGTCCTGATCTCGCCCCGTTCCGTGCCGCCATGGGGCCAGCGTATGAAAGGATCGGTAAATATGCCGGTGAAGAAAATGTAAAGGTATTTATGAAATATGTTGAGGACGCCAGAAAGAAGTAATGGAACGAGGAGGGGAAGGCCTTGATGACCTTGGCGATTTTTACTGTCCTGGTCGGCCTGATCATGGTCGGGCTGCCCATTGCGGTCTCCATGGGCCTCACCGCCGTGATCTTCTTTGTGATCTTAGGGGAGATCGATACCCTCTCCATGATCCCGGCCAGGATGTACTCCAGCACCACCGGCTTTCCCCTCCTGGCGATCCCTTTTTTCATCCTGGTGGGCAACCTGATGAACACCGGCGGCATGACCCAGCGGATTTTCCGCCTCGCCCAGAACATGGTGGGCCACATCAAGGGAGGGCTCGGCCATGTTAATGTGGTAAACAGCATGATCTTCGCCGGGATGTCGGGAGCGGCCGTGGCCGACGCCGCAGGAATCGGCATGGTGGAGCTGGAAGCCATGACGAAGGCCGGCTTCACCCGTCGTTTCAGCGCCGCCGTAACCGCCGCCTCTTCCACCATCGGCCCCATCATCCCTCCGAGCATCCCTATTGTAATTTTCGGAAGTATGACGGGTACATCGGTAGGACGTCTCTTCCTGGGGGGGTTCATTCCTGGCTTCATCATGGGCATCGCCATGATGATCACCGTTTACATCATTTCGGACCGGAGGGGCTACCCGAGGGAGCGCAAGGCCACTCTGCGGGAATTCTTGGCCAGTGCCCTGGATGCCTGGTCCGCTTTGACATGTCCAGTCATCATCATCGGGGGGATTTTGCTTGGGCTCTTCACGCCTACCGAAGCCTCAGTGGTCGCTGTAATTTACGCTCTGATTGTCACCCTGGTGATTTATAAAGAGATTACCCTTAAGGACCTTCCACGTATTCTTTGGGAAAGCCTGGAACACACGGTTCGGGTTCTTTTCATCATCTCTGCGGCTGGCATTTTCGGATGGCTGCTGATCCATCAGAGGGTTCCTGAGGCGGTGATCAAAGGTTTGATGGCCCTGAGTCATAACCCCTGGATGATCCTTCTCATCCTCAACATTATCCTGCTCGTATTGGGGTGCTTCATGGAAGGGATTTCCGTTATGATCCTAACGATTCCCATCTTCATGCCCCTGGTCAGCAAGATCGGCATCGACCCCGTCCATTTCGGCGTGGTCATGACTCTTAATTTAATGATCGGTCTTTTAACTCCGCCGGTAGGTATGGTCTTATACGCGGTCTCAAGTGTGGGAAAGATTCCTCTCTGGGAGCTGGCTTCCGAGCTCAAGTGGTACATAGTTGCCCTGATGGTGTCCTTGGCTCTCATCACTTTCATTCCAGGGTTGGTTACCTGGGTCCCCAATTTGTTGATGGGTCCCGCAAAGTGAAAGGAAGTAATTCAATGCCGCAAGAAATCTTTGTCAAAACCGATCGCGCCCTAGCCCTCACCCTGCGCTGGGGAAGTATCATTTGTATGGTCAGTTTAGTTATTTTTGTCACCGCCGGAGTATTCGTCCGGTTTGTTCCGGTATTCTCCATGGGGTGGGCAGATGAAATCGTCGAATTCGGCTTTGCCTGGATGGTATTTCTCGGGGCAGCGGCTCTATGGAGAGGAAGAAGTCACTTTCGGGTGGAGCTGCTGCCGTTGAGGCTCGCCAGCTCTCAGGGTGGTCGTATACTGGAAATCATCCTGAGTCTGTTGGCCCTCCTCTTCTTTCTGGTTTTCACCTACCAGGGGAGTGTGCTCTCCATCAAGGCCACCGATCGGTCTCCGATCCTGGAGTTTCCCCGGTACCTATGGTATGGAGTCATTCCGCTCTCCGGGATCATCATCACTGGTTATACCATTCGTGACCTGTGGTTCTTCTTCCGGGGTCGGTCTTAATTGTTCTTATTCTTGTTTTATAAACAGGAGGTGCGCAGATGAGCCACTCATGGTTGTTTCGACAAACTCACCAGGTAAGCGGAAGAAA
>CAYQWO010000058.1:0-12478 GCA_964421095.1 uncultured Syntrophaceae bacterium | reverse complement strand
TTTTTTCTTTGCATTCTTATTCCAGCATGGCCTGGTCAGGCTACAAGAGGAATGGGCTCACATCTTCGTGCAACCCTTAAACCAGCAAAAAGAATCGGTAGGGCGCTGACTGAATTTTTCAGTCGCTTTTTTTCATCCACCTTAGGGTAGGGCAGTAGAATATCAGGAGAGGAGCGCATGATTTGAGGCCCTTTAAATTCCGGGGACACCTTACTTATTTCTTTTGATAAGTCCTGCGGCGGTTTTCCTTTGCTATAAAGGTGAGGGTGATTTTCGACCCCAAAAACGTCTACGGCCCCGATTTCCCCGGCGAAACCTTCCGTGTCCTGAAGGAAAAGGAGGAGAAGAGGAGGATAAAAGCCTGAAAGACGTCATCGGGGATGCCCTTGCCTCCTATCTAAGCGATAAAATATCTGATCCCCAAAAACGCGAAAAAGCCTATCAACTTTTTTGTGAGCGACCCATCTGTGTCAGCAAAAGGCAATTCACGAGGATTCTTAAAGGGGATGCCTGAAATCTGTCAGAGGATTTATAAAGGTCGCGGCTATTGTTGCGAAGCGCCGCAGCATTTCTTGTATTTCCTCCGGCTTCCGCAAGGGCAGGGGGCATTCCTACCGATTTGTGGCTTGGTCGGGCTTTGGCCATATAATTCCGGTTTCGCTGCCCTTGTCACCCGGCTCGAAATGGGTAAAAAATTGGGGAGAATTTTTTTGCCCTTAAAGGAAGGTTTCAATTCGTCGATAAGGGTATCGAAATCTTTTTCCAGGCTGAACTCCGGTCGGTTTAATACTCTCCGGATGATGAATTCTGCGTGTTGGGGGAACCGCACGAAGAGCCTTCTGAGAATTGCTGGGGCAATACTTTGATCTTCCAGATAAATTAAGATATCTTCTTTAAATCGTTCGATCTTCTCTTCATCGGCATTCTGGAAAACATCCAGAATGAGGCCATAATTGATCAGAAAATGCTGACCGGTATACTCATCGTACACAATCCCGATGTCCCTGCTTTTCATTAGGTTTTTGGGCAATTTCGTCTCTGGAGGCCGGTATCCCTCGGGGACCTTTTTTTCGGCCTTTTTCAATCGATAATTCATGAAGTCTTTCATGAGCCCGGGCAGTTTTCGCCCTTCAGTCAAAACCTCGTCGCTACCAAAATATTCTATAAAAAGAGCCCGGTCTTTCTCCTGCATATGAAAACCCTGCTTGATTCTTTCTTCATTATCCCGGAAGGCGAGGTCTGGATTTTCCGTTTGGAGGGAGTAAACAAGTTTGAACAATTCATTTTCTGGCATTTCAAGGAGGGTCTGGGTCCCGGAAAAGATGTAATCATCCTTTCCCGCAGGGACGATCTTGGCCTGGAGATATTTTCCCCGCACACCCGGGTTCATGAGTTCCTTAACAATTACCGTAGGCTTGATAGTATAGGTAACTTCGTTGATTAAATTCTCAGCTACGAGGCCATCTGGAAGAAGTTCCTTGATCTCAAATATTCCCGCAACAGGGTCTTTCCATTGCAAGACGATCTTCTTCTCGTCTGGACTCAAACGAGGGGCCTCGGCAACAAACCGGTCGATGATTGTCCGATTGTCAGGAAATTTAAATGTATATAAGAAATTATCTGTAAACTCGAAGAATTCTTCTTCCGATTCAATGACCAAAGGGTAACCGAATTTTTTCCGCAAGCTTTTTAAAAAGACCTGTTCCACATGATCATCATTTTTCATAAGGTCTTTTTGAAAGTAATCGACCAACATTTTCCTGATGTCCCCAAATCTATTTATATGCGGCGCAATCCCCATTTCCCTACTCCTTTCAACTCCAACACGAAAAAAATCAGTTCATACCCTCCCGCAAACCTATCGGAGCCATTCGCGGCCAACTTTCCCGTAAATCTTTCCTCTCTAACCCTAATCAGACATTGATTTCCTGAATCTCTAAAAAACGATTTCGCATGAGCAATTTAGCGGAATAAGGCCATTGAGTCAACAGACGGAAATTACGGAGGAGCATAACGGGTGGAAAAAGTCGGGGTAAAGGAACTTAGATTTTTTCCAAGAACAGGCATTTTAAGTAATAACTTTCCGGAAAAGATAGGAGCACGGGATGGTCGGCGCTCTGGCCTCGCTTCTCAATAATTCTCAAAGTAGATCCTGAATCTTTTTCACAATCCCGCAGGATTTCCAGAAACTTTGCTTCCGATAGATTGTACGAACAGGAGGAAGTAACCAGGATCCCACCCGGGTTCAATAAGCGGATTGCCCGGAGGTTCAGTTCCTTGTATCCGCGAGTGGCTCCGCCGACATTTTCTTTACTCTTGGCAAAGGCGGGAGGATCCAGGATAATCCCGTCATAATGCCCCCCCTCTTCTGCCGCCGCCTTAAGAAAATCAAAAACGTTTTCCCGGCGGAACTCAATATTGCTCCTGCTGTTCCGTAAGGCATTCTCCCTGGCCTGATCGACCGCCTCCTGAGAAGAGTCAATCCCGATAACCCGGGAGGCCCTGCGGGCGGCCTGAAGGCCAAATAATCCCTGATAGCAGAAGGCGTCAAGAATTCTTCCCCGAAGAAAGCGGGCGGCCCGCAGGCGGTTTTCTCTTTGATCCAGGTAGGCGCCGGTTTTCTGTCCCGTCCATAAATCCGCCAGGTAATGAATTTCACCTTCAAACACTTGGATTTCTTTGGGACAATCTCCGAATACAATTTTTTTCTCCCGCGGCAGACCTTCGAGGTCGCGCACCATCACGTCGTTTCGCAGGATGATCGAGGCCGGCTGGAAGAGTTCCAGGAAAATTTCCGTGAACAAGGGTAATAAATTTTCCGTTCCCTGGGCGAGAGTTTGCAGAACGAAATGATCGGCGTAACGGTCCACGACCAGTGAAGGAATTCCGTCCGACTCCCCATAAATCAAGCGGTAGGCATTGGTCTGTTGAACGACCGCCTGCCGGTACCGGAAGGCGTTGAGCACGCGCTTTTTCCAGAATTGTACGTCAACGAATTCTCTGCTCCTCGTGATAAGGCGAAAGGCAATCTTGGAATGGTCGCTATAAAAACCCTGGGCCAGGAATCTGCCGGTCTTTGTTTCCAGGGCGACGACGCTTCCGGGCGCGGCGTCCTGGATTTTCTCCAGGTCAGTTCTGAAGATCCAGGGGTGTCCTTTCCGGAACCAAGATAGCCCCTTGGAGCTGAGAATCAGACGGCCCATGCCGATCCTTCTGCAGATTCTTGATGGACGATATGAAAATAAACTTCCCCTGGCCCGCCGCCCGGGCAGGATGAAAGAGGAAGTTCAAGAATAATCTACAATTATTTTGGGGGTTGATTAAAAGGGTTTTTTTCTATATTCTATCTTAAAAAACTTGAAAGGGGGAGTTTTTTGGCCACATCAAAAAGCAAGCACAAGAGGAAACAGCACCAGTTTCGGTTGCGGGCGAAACGGAGACAGCAAAGAAGAAAAGCTCAAACAGTTCCGGCTCCGCCTCCGGCTGTTCCCCCTGAACCGCCCAAAACCTGAGAGCCTTCAAAGCAGGAGGAGACGATGGACCCCAGCCTGTTGCGGGGGATACTCATACCGGGCTCATCGAAAATTGTGTTCATTATCCTGGATGGCCTGGGCGGAATTCAGGTAGAAGAAAAGGGTGGGACTGAGCTGCAGGTGGCCCGGACACCAAACCTGGACAAACTTGCCCAGGTTTCTTCCTGCGGTCTTCTGGAGCCGGTTTCTCCGGGGGTTACGCCCGGGAGCGGGCCTGCCCATTTTGCCCTCTTCGGCTACGATCCTTTTCAGTACAACATCGGGCGGGGGATTCTGGAGGCCACCGGAATTGATTTTCCTCTCACCGAACGCGATGTGGTGGCGCGCATCAATTTTGCTACCATAGACAAAACCGGAAAAGTGATTGACCGCCGGGCAGGGCGAATTTCGACCGAACAGAACCAGCGGATCTGCCAGAAGCTCCAGAAGGGTTTGCGCTTGGGGGGAGGGGTTGAAGTCCTTGTGGAGCCCGTGAAAGAACACCGGGCTGTCCTGGTGCTTCGGGGGGAGGGGCTTCGGGGAGAGATTGAGGATACTGACCCGGAACGGGAAGGAATGTCTCCCTTGGAACCAAAAGCTTCTGTCCCAGAAGCGGAAAGAACAGCGGGTCTGGTGCGGGAGTTTATTGCCCAGAGCCGGGGACTCCTCGGGGATGAGCCCAAAGCGAACATGGTCCTCCTGCGCGGGTTTGCCAAGCACACGCTGTACCCCTCGATGAAGGACCGCTATGGACTAAACGCCCTGGCTATCGCCACTTATCCTATGTATCGAGGGATTAGCCGGTTGGTAGGGATGACGGTCCTTTCAGGCGTCGGCAGCCTGGAAGAGGAGTTTAAGGCGCTGGCAGATCATTTTCCTGAGTATGATTTCTTTTTCCTGCACGTCAAGCAAACAGACTCTCGCGGAGAAGACGGGGATTTCGATGGCAAGGTCGAGGTGATTGAGGAAGTAGACCGCTACATTCCGCAGGTGAGGTCGCTCCACCCCGACGTGCTGGTCGTAACCGGCGATCACTCCACCCCCGCGAAGCTGGCCAGCCATAGCTGGCATCCCTTGCCTCTCATTTTGCATTCGCAGTATTGCTTGATCGATCCCGTAGAAAAATTTGATGAAGTCAGCTGTATCGGTGGAGTTCTGGGGAAAATGCCATCTGTTGACCTCATGCCCCTCGTTCTCGCTCATGCCCGGAGGTTGACGAAGTTTGGGGCTTAAGAACAGTATTCACCGCAGAGGGCGCAGAGAAAAAATTAGGATTGGAAAAACAGAAATTCCTGAGGCCTTTGATACCCGAAAGCTTATAGAATTTCTTTCTTTCCACTGGGCGGGGGGAGGGGATTTCAAATTGGAAGTTTCTTTTTAAGATCTCTGTGTTCTCGGTGGTGAAAGGATTTGGTCGTGCCGGATTTTAAGAAAGAACGGTTGGCCATGGTGGAGGGGCAACTCCGCAAACGCGGGATCTCTGATCAACGGGTGCTGGAAGCGATGGCCAGGATTCCCCGCCATGCTTTTGTCTCTGCGGAATATCAGGCCGCCGCCTATGAAGACCGCCCGCTGCCCATTGGCGAGGGCCAGACGATCTCCCAACCCTACATGGTCGCAGTGATGACCCAGTCGCTGGACCTGAAAGGGGAGGAGCGAGTTCTGGAAGTGGGCACAGGGTCAGGGTATCAAACGGCCATTTTGGCCGAGCTGGCGAAGACCATTTTCACGATTGAACGTCTTCAGGCGCTGATCCAGCGGGCTCAGAAAATTTTGCAGGAGCTCGGCTACGAAAATATTTTTTTCCTTACAGGAGACGGGACGAAAGGATGGCCGGAAAAGGCTCCCTTCGACGGGATCATGGTCACTGCTGGAGCCCCGGAGATCCCCCAAACCTTAACCTCCCAATTGGCGGATGGGGGAAGGCTGGTCATTCCTGTGGGCCCCCGCTATACCCAGACGCTCTATAAGGTAACCCGCAAAGGAAGCCGATTCACGGAGGAAGAAATTACCGGATGCGTGTTCGTCCCCCTGGTGGGAGACTTCGGCTGGAAGGAAGAAGGATGGACGCAGTGGTAATCGGAATTGACCTCGGGGGGACGTTTATCAAGGCGGCCATAGTGAGCCGGCGGGGAAGGGTCCTAGCGCGGCTGAAAAGGCCGACAGACGCCTCTCGCGGAAAGGAACAAATTGTCGACAATATTTTCTCGGTGATTCGGATTTTCGAAAAGTACCCATTTTCTCGAGGCGGAATATCGGCCATCGGCATGGGGATTCCCGGGGTCATTGACTTATCCAAAGGGGTGATCTGCACGTCTCCAAATTTGCCGGGCTGGGAGAATATGCCCATCCGCAAGATGCTTTCCCAAAGGATCGAAGTCCCTTTTTATCTGGAGAACGATGCCAATGCCGCGGCCCTGGGGGAAAAATGGAGGGGGGCGGCAAAGGATGCGCAGGATTTTTGCCTCTTAACCCTCGGGACTGGCGTGGGAGGCGGTTTAGTTCTGGGCGGCAAGATCTGGCATGGAGCGGATGGTATGGCCGGAGAAGTTGGCCACATGACCATCGATCCTGACGGCCCCAGCTGTAGCTGTGGCAACCGCGGATGCTTGGAAATGTTCGCGTCGGCCAAGGCTTTGCGGAGGATGGTTCGCGAGGCTCGTTCCTCCGGCAGGCCATCCCGATTCTTCCGCCGGGTGAAAATGAAGGAGATAAACGGAGAGGTGATTCACCGGGCGGCGAAGACCGGAGATCATATTTCCCGGGAAGCCTTCGCCCGGATGGGAACGGCTTTGGGCATCGGCATCGCCAGTCTGGTCAATCTGCTGAATCTGGAAAAGGTGGTCTTAGGGGGTGGGCTGTCGGCAGCCTGGAAGTTTTTTGTTCCCGCTCTCCGGGAGGAAGTTAAGAGCAGAGCTTTTGCCGTCCCGGCGCGAAGAGTAAGGATCGTTCGGGCGGCCGCCGGAGAAGATGCCGGAGTATTAGGAGCCGCCTACATTGCCTGGCAGGGCCAAGCCCACAATGGACCGGCAATTCGATGAGCTATTCAGTCATCCAGGGCGATCATTATGACGATGGCCAGGCAAATCGTTTTGGCAGGACGAGGGGAGCGAACTTCCTTGCAACTCATCGATACCCATGCCCATCTGGATGAAATCGAAGACATCGCCGGAGCCCTCTCCCGCGCCAAGGAAGTGGGCATACGGGCGATTATCGCGGTGGGCTCAGACCTGACTTCGAATCGAAGAATTATGGAGCTCTCCAGCCATTATCCGGGCTATGTATTTCCGGCCCTGGGCCTCCATCCCTGGCGACTGAACACCGATGACCTTGAGGCCAATTTTTCCTTGATCGCCAGGGAACTGCCTTCCTGCCTGGCCTTGGGAGAGGTGGGTCTGGACTTCGCCATCCCCACTCCGAAAGATCGCCAGGCCGAAGTTCTGCGGAGGCTCTTGGAGATGGCCATCCGGGAAAAGAAACCCGTTCTCCTGCACGCCCGCCGAGCCTGGGCCGAGGCGTTGGATTTGCTAAAAGCATTTGAGGTCGAAAAGGCCTTATTCCACTGGTACAGCGGTCCCGCGAGCGTCCTGAAGGAGATATTTGCGCGGGGATATTTCGTTTCGGCCACGCCAGCGGCGGCTTACAGCGAAAAACACCGGCAGGCGATCCAAATGACGCCTCTGAATCAATTGCTACTGGAGACAGATTCTCCAGAGGTCTACCAGGGGGTCCCGAGTGAGCCGAAAGACCTCTTAACCGTGCTAACCTCGGTCAGCGAACTGTATGGCGAGAAAAAAGAGCAAATTGCCGCTCAAACTTTCTTGAATGCCCAAGGTTTTTTCAAAGTTAGGCTAACGGGGGAATCCTCATGAAGGAACAGGAACGGTGGCCCCTCCAAGGGCAGGGCCCAGGGCAATTTAGCGATTGGGTCAGCTGCTACCGGAAGATTCTTACCGGCAAATTGCAGAAACGAACGCTTAAGGAAATCGTGCAAGCAGTTGCCCAGTCTCTGTGCGCGATGGCTAACGCGGATGGGGGAACGGTTTTTTTGGGGGTGGAGGCCAATGGAGAAGCCTTAGGGGTTTTTTTTGACGAAAAGACACGTCATCTTTTCTTCCGGGCTCTGCAGAAGGCTGCTGTCCCGGCCCTTCCGTTTGAGATCCCGCGGGAGGGGAGCCCGGGGCAAGGGGTGCAGATTACCGTTAAACCCAGCCCGCTCGTTCATCTTTTGAGGAGTGGAAGGGGTTATATTCGAGTCGGGAGTCAGAATATCCCCATTTCCAGGGAAAGGATGGCCGCCCTCAAGCAGGCGAGGTCCGAGACCTGGCATGAGCGGGAAGTCCTGCTGAAAAGCTCCCTGGAAGATTTAGACCGAGACCTGGTGGCGGAATTCATCCGCCGTTTGGGAATTCAGGAAGGGGCAGAAAAAATCCTGCACCGGCCCTATGGGCTGATTGAATACCGCGATGGGCAGGCTTTATTGACCCGGGCCGCTGCGTACCTCTTCGGTAAGGATCCTTTACGGTGGCATGCCCGCCCGGGCGTGGATTTCGTCCGCTTCGAAGGAAAAGAAAAAGCGAACGGGAGCGAACACAATGTGGCTGAGCGCATCCGCATCGAAGCGCCGATCCTGAAATTAATCGGGGAGGTGGAAAGGGCCATCGCGGGGCGGATCAAGGAGCGGGTCGTCCTGCAGGACCTCTTCTTCCGCGAAAAATTTGAATACCCGGCTTTCGCCTGGAAGGAGGCGCTCATCAATGCTGTCGCCCACAGGGATTATGGCCTCGAAGGAAGCGCCATTGAGGTTTGGATGTTGGACGACCGCCTGGAAGTTCGCAGCCCCGGCAAGCTGCCCGGGCCCGTTAAAATTCCGCAACTGTTGCGCCAGGCAACAATCCATTACTCCCGCAATCCTTTGATTACCCGCGTTCTGGTCGACGCGGGGATTATGCGGGGATTGGGGGAAGGCCTGCCGCAGATCTTCCGGGAGATGGACCATCATGGGTTGAACCCTCCCGAATTGCGTGAAGAAGGGAATTTCTTCTGTCTCGTATTCCGGAATACGCCGGTCCTGGATGAAAGCACGCAATCCTGGCTGCAGAAGTTCAGCAGCCATCCTCTGAACTTGCGCCAGAAGCGCATTTTGGCCTACGCCAGAGTTCATGGAATGATCTTTAGCAGCTCGGATTACCAGAGATTTGGAGTGGACCGGGATACGGCGTACGGGGAGATTAAAGATCTGGTGCGGCGGGGAATTGTCCAGCCCCTGAAAAAACACGGGAAGGTTTACCGTGTTCTGGAGGGCGAAAGCGCAGCCGTTGCCCTTCCGGGTTTAAATTGGGTTATGGAGGCCCTGGAAAGGAAGGGCTTCTTCACCCTGCAGGATTTGAAGCAACCAAAGTCCATCTCCAGAGGGAAAGCCCTGGAGATGATGCGGGGGCTTGCCCAACAAGGCTATTTCACCATCTCCGGAAAGGGGCGGGGAACCAAGTATCGCCCTACGGAGCGGCTGCGTTCCCATTTAGCGATGAAAAATCAGGGCGCTGAAAGTCAGGATCACCGGCCGGAAATATAAAGAGGGACATGGGGGTGGTGCGGAAAGACGACAAAAAAGATAATTTCCACCCGGGCTATTTGAACCTCTATAAGGAAGGAGGGCTGCAAAATCGAGTTTCAGAAGCCCGGGCCATTCTAAAATCCTGCCGCCTTTGCCCGCGCGAGTGCGAGGTGGACCGCACCGCGAATGAGAAAGGCTACTGCCGCACAGGGATCCTGCCAGTTGTTTCGAGTTACAGCCCGCATTTTGGCGAGGAAGACCCGCTGGTGGGGTTCAAAGGATCGGGAACGATCTTCTTCACTCATTGCAACCTTCTCTGCCTTTTCTGTCAGAATTACGAAATCAGCCATCTGGGCGAGGGGCGAGAGGTGGCGCCCGATCGCTTGGCCAAAATGATGCTCGACCTGCAAGAAATGGGCTGCCACAATATTAATTTTGTATCGCCTACGCACGTGGTGGCCCAGATTCTCGAAGCCCTGTCCCTGGCGATTGCGGCGGGGTTGCGGGTTCCCCTCGTCTACAATACGGGCGGATATGACGCGGTGGAAACGCTCAAATTATTAGACGGTATCTTTGATATCTACATGCCGGACCTCAAGTTCATGGATGGAGAAGTTGCCGAGAAGTTCTGCCGGGCTAAAGATTACCCGGAAAGGGCCAAAGCGGCCATCCAGGAGATGCACCGACAGGTGGGAGACCTGACGATCGACCCGCGGGGGATTGCAGAGCGAGGACTCCTGGTGCGGCATTTAGTCTTGCCCGGGGGTTTGGCTGGAACGAGGCAAGTGATGCGCTTCCTCGCTCGGGAAGTTTCACCATATACCTATGTCAACATCATGGCCCAATTCCGTCCCTGTGGAGAGGCGATGGAACATCCACCCCTGAACCGCAGGATTACCTCCGCCGAGTACGAAGAGGCCCTACGGATGGCTCATGAGGAGGGAATCCGGCGCTTGGATGAAAGGCGCGGGTTGAGGATCATCCGGTTTATTTGATCCCAATTAAAAATTAGGACGCAGATGGACGCAGATTTGCGCAGAAAATAGCTTTCAAAAAGATCTTTTTCTGCGGATATCGGCGAAAATCTGCGTCCGCATTAATTTAAAAAGAGGTAGGGGAATGAAAATTAAGGAAATGTTTGATCTGAGCGGGAAAACCGCCATTGTCACCGGAGGAGGAAGGGGAATCGGGCGAAAGATGGCGGAAGGTTTAGCGGAAGCAGGGGCGAATGTTGTGCTCTGTTCCCGCAAGCGGGAAAATTGCCAGAAAGTGGCAGGGGAAATTTCCAAATTCGGGGTGAAGACCCTGGCCTGGCAGTGTGATGTAAAATCTGCGGAGGAAATTCAAGGCGTGGTGGATGTCACCGTGAAAGAATTTAACCGGTTGGATATTTTGGTGAACAATTCTGGAGCAAACTGGGGAGCTGCCGCCGAGGATTATCCTCTGGGGGGTTGGCAAAAAGTCATGGAGACCAACATGACTGGGGCTTTCCTTTTTTCGCAAATTGCCGGCCGACTCATGATCCGGCAAAAAAGGGGCAATATCATCAATATCGCTTCCATCATGGGGATCATCGGTATGGAATCCGAGGTCGCGGATGCCATCGCCTACAGCGCTAGTAAAGGGGCACTGATCGCCTTTACCAAGGACCTGGCGGCCAAGTGGGCAAAGTTCAATATCCGGGTCAACGCCATTGCTCCAGGTTGGTTCCCCACAGAGATGACCCAATGGGTTTTAGAGCATCACGGGGAAAAACTTCTCAGCCACATCCCTATGAGGAGGTTTGGCGAGGAAGATGACCTTAAAGGGGCGATTTTATTTCTTGCTTCCGAGGCGTCGAGATACGTTACAGGCGCCATTATCCCCGTTGATGGGGGATATTTAGCCATGTAGGTACGGAAGGCATCGAACCAGCCAAAATATGTCTCCGCCACCATAAAAACGCTTAAATATTCATAACCTGACAGTAAAAGGGGGAGGGGGTACTATTCAATTTTCTTTCGGGAAAATTGGGAAAAGGGGGAAATTCTCGTTAAAAGGTGAAGAATATTAAAGAAATTAAGATCAACAACCGAATAGTAGACCATGAGTAATGGGGGAGGGCCCTGGAATCCTGCCCAAGGCCTCATAGCTGGAGCAGAGTTAATATATTTCCCTTAGTTGGCAGGGGGCCGCTTCAGCCCTTGAGCGGCTTCTTAGGTTGAAGAAAAACGTTGAGAGGTGAAAGAAAGTTCTTCAGGCTACTGGTGGGCGATGCGGGATTCGAACCCACGGCCTTTGGTTCCGGAGACCAACGCTCTATCCACCTGAGCTAATCGCCCATTTCTTCTGGATTATTTTTTAACACCTCCGAAAGAATTTGTCAACGTTGCGTTTAGGGAGAGTGCTTTTCAGATTTTTGAAAAAATTCGGAAAATTTTATCAGACAGGCAAGACAAATACTTCGCGGGAAAACTGAATGCCTGAAGCGATTGAGGAAAAAGAAAAGGGAATCGATCTCACCGAAGGGGTTCGTTCTCTTGAGGGGGAAAAACTCGACGAGGCCGTCTTCCAGGCGAGAGACGTAATGAATTTCTTCGTCAAGACGATTAAGGCCTCTCGCCTATACCCCCCGGAAAATCCTCGCCCCGGGGAATTTCGGGATCAATTTTTCCGCAAATTGCAGCTCTTTTTGGAAAAATATCATTCTTTTGTCTTCCAGATCGGAGAGTATGATTTCTCCTTCAAAGGAAAGATTTTGTATGAGAACAGGGATCTGAACTCGAGCCTGGCTTTTCAACTTTATAAAGATGGAATGCGAGAACTGCGCTTTATGGAGGGGTTGGAAGAGGGGGAATTCAGAGAACTGATGGATATTATTCGGCGGGCTGAAAATATCAATAAATTGGAAGATGATGTAGTCACCATGATGTGGGAGGCTGATTTTGTCCACATTAGTTATCTGGCCACGGATGAATTCTTGGATGAAAGCGGGGTTACCATTCCTCAGAATGTGAATGAATTCAGGAATAATTTAACATTCAAACCCGTGGCCCACAATGTAGATTACGATTTGGGAGATGAAGCGGAAGAGGGACAAATCGACCTTTATGCCATTCTTTCCCAGAGGGAAGAGGAGCTGCAGACGCCGAACGCCAATCGCAGCCTGTATTTCCTCGCCCCCGATGAATTGGAAAGGTTGCGCAAGGAAGTCGAAAACGAGACCGCTCCGAGCGCTGTGTTCGGTATCATGGACATCCTTTTCGAAATCCTGGCTCTGGAAAAAGAGCCGGAACCCTACCACGATGCGGTCAATGTTCTCAACAGAATGGTGGATGCCCTTCTGACCCTGGGCGAATTTCAGAAAGCCAGCGACCTTTTGAGCCGGATGAATATCATCCTCAATACCTACCAACTCAGTGACTGGCAA
>CAYQWO010000057.1:6379-12566 GCA_964421095.1 uncultured Syntrophaceae bacterium | reverse complement strand
CCTGGAGCGCTTCTGGCCATCTAAGGCCCGCCCGTTTATCCCATCGGCCATGGGCCTGGGCCTGGCTTTCGTCATCCCTTTCTGGAACACCTTATCCATGTTTGTAGGTGCTCTCATTGCCTGGGCCCTATCGCAGAGCGCCCGAAAGCTCGCGGAGAGCTACACCATCCCCGTGGCCTCGGGCCTCATTGCCGGTGAAAGCCTGATGGGTATAATGATTGCGCTACTGGCTACCTCAGGAATGATGGGATGAAACCACAGAGAGGTGATGGGGGAATAGGGCGAGACTAGCAAGCAAGGCGAGAGAGGCGGGACCGGGTTTGGTTGTCAGATAAGATTGGATATGGTAATCTTTCTGCATGGAATATATAAGTACCCGCGGATCTGCTCCGAGTATTCCCTCTAAAAAGGCCATCATCAAGGGCCTTGCCGAGGATAATGGCCTTTATGTTCCTTCGACCTTCCCTTCCTTCGGCCCCAACCCTTTCTCCGGAGCTGACCAGGATTCCTATGCAGCGCGAGCGGCGAAGATTTTGCAAGGCTTTCTTACCGATTACCCGGAGGCCGAACTCTTATCAGCCTGCCAAGGCGCCTATGCGGAAAACTTTGATTCCCCCTTAACAGCTCCCGTGCAATTCCTCGAGGACGGTACGGCAGTTCTCGAACTCTGGCATGGACCGACGTTAGCTTTCAAAGATATGGCTCTCCAGCTTATGCCCCGTCTGCTCTCTTTCGCGATCCAAGCCGAGCCAGAGAGATATGAAATCCTTATTTTAGTCGCCACTTCCGGGGACACGGGAAAGGCCGCTCTCGAGGGTTTTGCCGCTGTTGAGGGGGTACGGATCTTTGTTTTCTATCCCCATGAAGGCGTGAGCGAGATTCAACGCTTGCAGATGGTTACCCAGCGAGGGAGGAACGTTGGCGCCTGTGCCGTTGTAGGAAATTTTGACGATACCCAAAATGGCGTCAAACAAATCTTCTCCGACCCGATGATGAATGATAAGCTGGCCGCCGTTAACTTCCGGCTTTCTTCAGCCAATTCCATCAACTGGGGCCGGCTGGCTCCCCAAATCGTCTACTATTTTACCGCCTATTATGAGATGGCTGTGGCCGGGAAGATCCAGCCGGGACAGCGGATCCCCATCTGCGTTCCCACAGGAAACTTCGGCAACATTCTGGCGGCCTACTACGCCATTCAGTGCGGGTTGCCCGCCTCCAAACTGATTTGCGCTTCCAACCGCAACAAAGTCCTCACGGATTTCATCCACACCGGGGTTTATGACCGGCGGCGGGAATTTTTTAAAACTGAATCCCCCTCCATGGATATTCTGATCTCTTCCAACCTGGAACGGTTACTTTTCGAATTGGCTGGCCGCCAGTCATCCAAGGTTTGCGAGTGGATGGAAGAATTGACTACCCAGGGCTGGTATGCGATTCCCGACGAGTCGCTGGATCAGCTTCAATCTCTGTTTTATGGCGGCTTCGCCGACCATGGGGAGACCCTCCAGGCGATCCAGGAAGCCTTCAAAAAACATGGGTACCTGATGGATCCCCACTCCGCCGTAGGATATAGCGTCCTGCAAAGATACCGGGAAGAAACCGGAGACAGCTCCCCTGCCCTACTGGCTTCCACAGCCAGCCCTTTCAAGTTCAACCGGGCTGTGCTGGAAGCCCTGGGACGGGTTACATCCCCTATGGGAGAATTCTCTCTCCTGCAAGAACTTTCTGCCCTAAGCGGTCAGCCCGTGCCCGCCAAACTTGCCGAATTGAAGTCCCTTCCGGAGATTCACCGAGGAGTCTGCCAAAAGCAAGAGATGGCCAGGGTGATCTGTCAGTTTCTGGGACTGCCATAGGCCCAAAAGGTATGAATTCTGCCCCGGGATGAACAGTTATGAATGGCCAACGATGGAATCATGAGAACCAGGAAGAAAATAGTAAAATCGGCCAATGCCTACTCAGATACGATCTTGATTGTCTGCCGACGCAGAAAGAATCAACCGCAGATCCTGCCGTCAGTTTGTGAAAAACGTTGCCCACGCCTCAAGAATTGTCCGGACTACCGGCGTTACATCCAGCCCGGATTGTTTGATCGATTGGGGAGGAAGAGGATATGATCGTTTTCCCTGAAACACGAGAGCGGCTTGATCGGGTCTTACGGGCTTCGAAGGGGCAGCCGGATTTCGTCCCCATCCTGGCGCAGATCAACGAGCATGTGGTAAAGCTCTGTGGCGGAGACATGCGTGAGGCTTATACCAACGCGCAGAAGTTCGTGGAGATGAATCTGGCCGTTTTCCAATACTACGGCCTGGATCTGCCGGGATTCTATTATGACATTTACAACATCGAGGCTGAAGCTTTAGGACAGCGGATGAATTGGGAAACCCACCGCATGCCGGACATCGATCGCCAGAACCCTCTGATCCGGGAACACTCGGACCTGGATCATCTTCGCCCGCCCAATTTTAAGAACTCCGCCCGCATGCCTTTTGTGCTGGAAGCCATGCGCCGGTGCTATGATTTAGGAATTCCCGTGCGCATCCGGTTCTGTTCCCCCTTCTCGCTGGCCGTGAATGTCCGGGGTATCGAGGCGCTGCTCATGGATATCCTCACCGCTCCGAAGTTTGCCCATCGTCTTTTGGCGTTTTTGACCGAGGAGGTTCTCATTCCCTGGGTCCAGACCCAGCGGGAAGCCATCGGCCAACCCGGAGCCTCCGGCAACGGAGCCGATGCCGCCGCCTCGCCCCCCATCGTTACGGTGGAGATTCTCGAAGAGTTCGTCATGCCTTACGTGGCCCGAATGAACGAGAAAATCGGGAACGTGACCAGTATGGGGTACTGGGGGTACAGCTATATTTGCAAGCACCCCCAAAAATTCCGGAGGATGCTGGAATTGATGGCCTCGGTGAGCCCCGGGCTTTTGATGTGCCTGGACCCGGATGTGGCCAAAACGGGCCCCGAACCCTACGCGGAATTTGCCAGGGAAAGAAATATGCCACTCATGCTGGGGCTGGATACTATTCTGTTCCAGGAGGGTCCGATCGGAAAAATCGTCGAACGGTGCCGCCGGTATGTTCTCACGGGAGTGAAAGCCCCCCGCCTGACCATCTTTTTCAATGACATCTCGGTGAATACCCCCGTCGAACACGTGCACGCCGCCATTGCTGCGGTCCGACACTTCGGGAAATACCCGATCGAGGAACGGCCTTTGGAGTCTTTCCGGATGCCGCAGATCGAATCCTTCGATTCATTCCATAGACGCTCCCAGCAGCCCATCTCGCTCTTATGAAGATCAAATCCCTTGGGAAAGAAAGGAACACCCGATGTCTATTCAAAGGGGAGGTCATTCCCTTGAAATCCTCTTGGTCCATTGGTGGGCCAAATGAATATTCTTTATTATCTAACGGCTCACGGATACGGCCATGCGGTGCGGTCCTGCGCGATCTGCCATGAGTTTTCCAGAGAAGTGCAGGTTACTTTTCGGACCCTCATACCCAGGAAATTTTTCGAGGAGGAGATCAGAAGACCTTTCGGATATTTCCCCGGACAGTTTGATTGCGGGTGTATCCAGAAGGACAGCATCACCGTCAATAAAGAAGAAACGCTCAAAACCTACATGAAGTTAGCCGTGAAGAATGAGGCCGGTCTGAATGATGAGGTAAAGTGGTGTCTCGATCAAAACGTAGATGGAATCGTGAGCGACATCACCCCTTTTGCATTTGAAGTGGCTAAGAAAGCCAGCCTCCCTTCGATCGCCGTAACGAATTTTACCTGGTATGATATCTATGAACCCTACGCCAAAGATTATCCTGCCTTTCATCCTTCCCTGCATAAAATTCGGGAACAGTACCAAATGGCGGATTTACTCTTAGAGTTGATCCCCTCCAACGGGATGCCTTATTTCCGGAATCGTTTAAGAGTTCCGCTGGTCGGTAGGACTGGCCAGGGCGTTCGTGACCGGCTGAAGAATAAATTAGGGTTGGCGAGAGAAAAGCAAATCGGCTTGATTTATGTAGGTGAATTCGGGATGGGCAACATTCCCTGGAGAAACCTTGAGAAATTTAAAGATTGGGATTTCATCGGGATTTACCCCCTCCCGGGCGAGCCCGCCAACTACCACCGGGTCAACAAAGAAGATTTTCTCTACCAGGACCTGGTGGCCTCGGCTGAGGTGATGATCAGTAAAATCGGGTACGGGGTATTTTCCGAATGCCAGCTCAACGGTACCCCCCTGATTTATCTGTCTCGGGAAGATTTTGCGGAATACCCGGTACTGGAGAAAGCCATAATCGCCTGGGGCCACGGCTTCTGCCTTTCCAGGGAAGATTACTTTTCGCTGAATTGGGAGAAGGCGCTCGCAGAAGTAGTGGAACGCCAGAGGCCCAAACCCCAGTCTTCCGACGGCCCCCGTATTTGTGCCCGGGAAATCGAAAAAGTTGTCAGGCGCGGTCGGCCAGCCAGCCCGCTGGCAGCTGGCCAATTCCGTAGGAGAGGTTGAAGGCCGAGATCACCAACCCCGACTTTGTGTAATCGAGGGAAAAATCCCTGCGAATCATCGGCAAGAGCGGTATCGGCAGGGCGGTCAGCAGGTGGTGGACAAAAGATATTCTTGCAGCGTCAGGGCATTTTTGACGGCGTAGCCGAAAGCATCGTTGTTGAAATAAATAAAGACGTCTTTCCCGTCGGCCAGCCAAGCACGAATCCGCTGCGCCTCGCGCTTCAGGAAGGAGACCGGATAATTCGAAGCATACAGACTCTCCGGACCGTGGCGCCTTATAAAAACAAAATCGGCCGTCAGTGGGCCCTCCACTGGGAGTTCCGGCCAATCCGTCAGCGCCAAGGATATATTATATTTGCTCAGGATGTCGCAACAGGGTGGGCAATACCACGATTTATGCCGTATCTCTAACGCCAAACGCAAACCCGGCAGTATGTCCTGTCGCCTCAGGAAATGAAAAAATCCTTCCAGGCGATCCCGATTAAATTTCCAATAGGGTGGCAGCTGAAACAACACGACACCCAGCTTTTCTCTCAAGCCGCTGGCATTTTCCAGAAAAAGCGTTACGTGGTCTTCAGGTTTCGCCAGCTTTTTCATATGGGTAATAAACCGGCTGGCTTTGACCGCGAAGATAAAGTTATCTGGAGCGGTCTCATACCACTTTTCGAATACCCGCTTTTCCGGCAGTCGGTAGAATGAGTTATTGATTTCTACTGATCCGAAATACCGGCAGTAATAGCTGAACCAGTCAATTTGCTTCATCCCCGCAGGGTAAAATACCCCTTCAGACCAGTGCTTGTAGTTCCAGCCGCTTGTACCCGCCCAGCAGCGCGCTTCCATGGCACTATGCTCCGCCCTGGATTCGTTCCCTCACTCGCCCGGTGTCATCCTGCATCCCTTCCCCCTTTTGCCCTAACTCCAGCCAGAGGAGGAGGCCAAGGGATATATTGCTAAATCGATCGAGGCGACCTGCCAGTTTAAGAAAAGAATCAAGAATCTTCTCGGCATGATGGGAGGAGAGCGGTAGGCAAAGGTCAAAGCCATCGCTGAAGGGAAATAGTCAGCGCCCGGGGACTACCGTTCATACTTACCGGTTATGGATGCCGACTGGATTACCTTTCCCTCGATCATCTTTTTGAAAGCTGCCAGGGAAGTGTTCACCCCCAGTTCGAGCTTTTCCATGTTCAAGGCATAGAGGGTGATCACGTAGGGATGTTCCCCGGACCCTTTGGGGGGTTGGGGGCCTCCGTAGCCGATCTCTCCAAAGGAGTTGCGCAGCTCAGTCGCCCCCGGGGGCATTTGCTTTTTGGACGCCCCCTCGGCAAGCGAGGTGGTGCTCGCTGGAATATTAATCACGAACCAATGGACCCAGTTCTGGGCGACTGGATGAGGGTCAACCATCGAAAGAGCGAAAGATTGGGTCCCGGAGGGAATATTCTTCCAGGCCAGCGGGACGGATAGATTTTTCCCGCCGGCAGCAACCATGACATACTGAATTGGAATTTTCCCCCCATCTTTAAACGCCGAAGATTGGATTTCCATTTTACCCCCTCCCCAAACATGATTTTGAGAAAACCAGAAAATAATCATTAGGCCCAAGAATAAGCTGCATAGATTCCGATTTGACAACTGCCCTCCACCCTTTCTTTATTATTTTAGGCGAAGCGAAGCAATAAGTGAATAGGGTAAAAA
>CAYQWO010000057.1:0-6279 GCA_964421095.1 uncultured Syntrophaceae bacterium | reverse complement strand
TTTTAAAGAAAATTCAGGAGGGCGAGGTGGTCGTCGATAAAGCCATCATGGGCGATCTCCCGGTGCTTATAAGCGATAAATTTTACCCCGGCAGAGGCGGCGGTTTGTTTGTCGATCTCCGAATCCCCGACAAAAACCGTCTCATTTTTCTTGACCCGCAAGGTTTCCATGATCCTCTCGACCGATTCCGGGTGAGGTTTAGGGTTTTTTACATCGAGCGCTGTGATGACCAAGTCAAAATGGGGCCAGAGGTCAAATCTTTCCATGATGTATTTCATCGAAGTCGATCGGCTGGTATTGATAGCCCGAAAAATTCCTGCTTCTTTCAAGGCCTGGAGTACTGGCAGGAGATTGGGCTCCATCTTTAAGTACGGAATGTATTCCTGAGGATCGATCTTGGGGAGCAGGTCTAAAGCTTTCCTTGCCAAACCCGGGTCATTCCCCGAAAGGAAATGAATGGCTTCGTAGACAGTGTGGGTATGAACGTATCTTAATTCCTGTTCACTCAGAGGGCGTCTCCCGATGGATGCACAGATGTAGTTGTAAAATCTCCTGTTTCCTGCGAAGGAATCAAAAAGAACTCCGTCACAATCGTAAATCACGCAACGGAATTTCCATTTTCCGCCTGGAATATTCATGTCTCCTTTGCCGCCGGAGTGGCGATATAAGCTGTTCGGCAGATGAGTGCCTACTAATTATTATAGCCTTCCCGCTTCAATCCACCAAGGGAATAAAGCGAGGAATATTCTGATCTGAAAAAGCATTTGCCTTGACTTTTTGAAAGGGTAGAATAGAATAAAGCCGGTGAGGTCTCTTTTTTCGAGCTGACCTTATTTTCCAAGGCTCTTTCCAGATGGTCGGACCTTTAGAAGAAGGGAAGAGGGGGCGACTATGGTTGAGGTCCTGAAAAATAGACAATTTCTTTTCGATTCCATTCAAACGGCCTTCCTGCTCACAGATACCCATTCTAAGATTTTGTACGCCAACCAGCTGGTAGAATCCTTCTTCGGATACCAGCCCAAGGAGCTGGAGGGGCAGCGGATAAGAGTTCTCTTTCTGGAAGAGGATCTAATCTACTTTCTCCCCAACATCCTTTACCTCACCCTTTACAAAAAGGGCTTTGATGGCGAAGTCCTTTTGAAGAGGAAGGATGGGAAAAAAATCTTTATCCACCTTCTTTCTGCCTCCTTCAAGGAAGGGGAAGATGTATTCTTAACCTTTGCCCTGCAAGAGATTCAACGGCTGAAGAGTCTCGAGAAAGAAAAGGCCGAAATGGAGCATTGGGCAGGCTTGGGGCGGATCGTGGAGGGGGTCGCTCATCAGTTTCGCAACCCGGTTGCTTCCATCGGAGGATATGCGAACCGGCTTCTGAGGGTCCTTCCGCCCACTCTCCAAGGCCGATCCTATGTCAATCAGATTATGGAAGAGACCGGGAGGTTGGAAACAATTTTGCAGAGGGTGGAAGAGTACATCCAGATTCCCCGGCGCGCCTTACGCCGGGAAAAAATTCAAGAGGTGGTAGAGACGGCGTTGTCCAATTTTTCCAAACTGGCCAGGGAAAAAGGGATCTCGATCCACTTGAACACCGATGGCTTGTCGGGGGATGGGCAGCTTTTCATCGACCGGGAGTTGATGATCAAGGTTCTTGGCCACATATTGGATAACAGTCTGCAGGCTCTGACGATGGCCCCTGTTGGCAAGTCGAAAAAAATCCTGGAAGTGACCCTGGCGGATGACGGCGAGACCGTGGAAGTTTCGATTGCGGATAAAGGGCCGGGGATTGCTACAAAGCACATGAGCCAGATCTTCGAGCCCTTCTTTTCTACTCGCCCGGATCGAGTGGGGTTGGGATTAACCTTCGCCCGCAGGGTGATGAAAGAGCATGGGGGAAAAGTGGAGGTGGAGAGCCAGTTGCGAAAGGGGACGAAGGCTACCCTCTATTTGCCGAAAGATCGCCGGCGGAAGGTTCGCCGGGAATTGATCTTCCCAGAGTCTGGGGAACGCAAAGATGTCTGAGGAGAAGCACCCGCCTTGAGCATGTTTTGACAAGCTCAAACCTTTGGCTTCAAGCCCTACAGAGACCTCAAGTCTTGGTTTTTCTTTTGTATCCGCCGTGCATCCCAGAAAGCATAGGAAAGTCACCCAAAGGAATCCAAGCCAGTTCTTCTCTTATGGTTTCGGGTCCGTCATTTTCCGCTCTTTGGCCTCGTAATGAATTTCGGCCTCGGAGCGGCGGACGTAGACGGGGGTGAAGGAAAATACGTCCAGGGTCTGGCCGCTTTTAAATTTAGGCAGGCTGAGCCGGGCGACGTGAACCGCCCGGGGCAGGCAGAGCTCCGGGGGAGCAAAGAGGGCCTGGGGGCCGAGATTTTTTTTGAAGGTCTCACCATAAGCTTCAATCCCGTTTCCCAGAAAAATCGTCTTCTCCGCAATCCGCGAACAAAGGTTTTCCGGGGACAAGACCCAGTCCTCGCTCATCTTGTGCAGGTTCCCTTCTCCATCGCCGCGGAAGAGCGCGGCATATACCTCCTTCTTGCGGGCGTCCAGCACGGGGCAGATCAGCGGGCAAGCGAACCGAACGTTTTGGGCCAGGGCATCCAGGGTGGGAACCCCCACCACGGGAATCCGCAGGGCGTAGGCCAGGCCTTTGACTGTGGAGACTCCGATGCGCAGGCCGGTGAAAGACCCCGGACCGGATGCCAGGGCGATTCCTTGGATATCGCTGATGGACAAGGAAGCTTCGTGGAGAAGTCGGTCGATGGCGGGCATCAACCTTTCGGAGTGAGTGCCGGGTAGGGTCAGACTATATTCCGCCAGGATCTTTTCGCCACCCAGCGACCCATCCCTCCCCAGCGGAGCATTGAGGAGGGCGACACTGCCAGTCAGCGTGGAGGTTTCCAAGGCCAGGATGAGCATCTTTTCTACTGCGCGCCCACGATGCGGGAGAGGTCGTTGTAGAAGACCAGGAGCATGATCAGAATGATGATAAAGATACCGACCTGCTGAGCCCTTTCGCGGAGTTTCAGACTGACTGGCTTGCCCGTGATCCCCTCAACCAGGAAGATCAGGATATACCATCCATCCAGGATGGGGATGGGCAGCACGTTGAGGATCACCAGGTTGATGCTAATCACGGCCATGAAGAAAATCAGGCTCAGGGTCCCGGCCTTGGCCTGCTGCCCGGCCAGTTGAGCGATGAGAATGGGACCGCCGATGGTTTTGGCCGAGACCTTTCCCTCGAAGATTTTGACGATGCTGATGGCCGTCAGCTCAGTGAACCGCCAGCATTGGAGGAGCGCCCGGTAGGTGGCGGTGAAGGGATCGAATCGCTCGACAAAGAAACTTCCTGACGGAGAAATCCCGATCAGACCCACGCGCACCTCATCGCCAAAAATGTCCTTCTGGGTGGAGATTTGCGGCGTGACGGAAACCTGGAAAGTTTTTTTCTCTCTCTCTACCTTTAAAGACAGCGGGCGGCCGTGGCTGTCATGAATGATCTTCGCCAGGTTTTCCCAGCGTTTGACAGGAGTGCCGTTGACCTCCAGGATGCGATCGCCTTTCCGCAGGCCCGCCTGGTGAGCCGGATAATCTGGCTTCACTTCCCCCACCTCCGGCAGCATGGTGGGCATGCCCACCATGAAGATTAAAGCAAAAGCGATCAGGGCAAAGAGAAAATTGAAGAAGGGTCCGGCGAAGACGATCCCCAGGCGTTTGGCCACCGGCTGGTCAGAAAAAGACTTGGCCAGGAGCTCGGGGGGAATTTTTTCTCCCGGCTCCTCCCCGATCATTTTTACGTACCCTCCCAGGGGGATCAGGGAGACCTGATAATGGGTTTCTCCGACCTGCTTGCCGAATAGCTTGGGCCCAAACCCCAGGGAGAAAGTAACGACGCCTACCTTCGACCTCTTGGCCACCCAAAAATGGCCCAGCTCGTGAACGAAGATCAAAACTCCCAAGACAATGACGGTGGCGATAATCGTCGTGATCACAGGTACCCTCGAGCGATCCGCTGCTGGGCCTCTTGTTCGGCCCAGGCATGGGCGCGCAGGATGTCATCCAGGCTACGCGCTTGGACAGATTGGTGATAATCCATGATTTCGCCGATCAGACGGGCCATTTGCCGAAATCCCAAACGACCCTGGAGAAAAGCGTCCACAGCCACTTCGTTGACGGCGTTGAGGACCGCGGGCATCGTCCCCCCTTCTTCCAGGGCCCGGTACGCCAAACCCAGGGCCGGGAATCGCTCCGGGTCCACCGGGTGGAAAGTCAGCGGGCTGATCTCCAGAAAGTTCAGCGGGGGAAGCTTTGATTCCAGCCTTTCAGGATATGAAAGAGCATAAGCAATCGGCCCGCGCATGTCCGGAATGGCCATCTGGGCGATTACCGAGCCGTCGTTATATTCTACCATGGAATGCACGATAGATTGGGGGTGAATGTGGACATCGATCTTGGAAGCGGGAACGCCAAAAAGCCAGTGGGTTTCAATGACCTCGAGCCCTTTGTTCATCAGCGAGGCGCTGTCGATGGTTACCTTCTTTCCCATGCGCCACTGGGGATGGCTCAGGGCCTGCTGCGGCGTCATCTTCTCCAGGTCCTCCAGTGGGGTATGGAGAAAGGGCCCGCCGGAGGCGGTGAGGATGATCCGTCGGACATCCTCCGGGCGATGCCCTGCCAGAGCCTGGAAGATGGCGCATTGCTCGCTGTCGATGGGATAAATCTGCAACCCCCTTTGTTGGGTTTCGCGCATCAGAATCTCACCGGCCATGACCAACGCTTCTTTGTTGGCCAGAGCCAGCGTTTTTTGAGCCTGCACGGCGGCCAGGGTGGGGATGAGGCCGACGCTGCCGGCAAGAGCGCAGACCACCATTTCCACCTCTGGATGAGAGGCGACTGCGTTCAGGCCCTCCCGCCCGGATAGGATACGGATGGTCTTCCGGTCCACGCTCGCCTGAAGGAGTTTGGCAGACTCCGCATCCATCACTGAGGCCAGCTTCGGCGAGAAACGCCGGATTTGCTCTTCCATCTTGGCCACATTTTCGCCCCCCGCCAGGGCAATCACCTGGAACTTATCCGGGTGCTGGGCAATGACCTCGAGGACGTTCATGCCGATGGAGCCCGTGGAACCGAGAATAGAAACCTTTTTCATCCGTCCCTTTCGCAACTTCGGAAGTTCAGTCCGGAATTTTAAGTTCGTAACTCCGAACCCTGAATTCCAAAATCCTGACCATGGTTACCCCAACCTCGCCCCCCACGCATAATAGTACACAAATGGGGAAGCGAAAAGAACGCTGTCGACGCGGTCCAGGAGACCTCCGTGCCCCGGAATCAGCATCCCCGAATCCTTGACCTTAGCGCTGCGCTTGATCAGCGATTCAAAGAGGTCTCCCAATTGACCGGTCAGCCCAATCCCCACGCCCAGGGCCAAAGCATGAAGAGCGGGGAGCTGGGGAAAGAAAAGAAATTTGAAGATCAGAGCGCCCGCGAGGCTGCCACCCACTGCCCCCAGCCCTCCCTCCCAGGTCTTACTGGGGCTGATCTGGGGAGCCAGTTTTCTCTGTCCCCAGGCCCGGCCTACATAAAAGGCCGTCGTATCGCCGAAGTATACCGCGACCAGGACGAAAAGGACCCAGGCCCGGCCACTGGCCAGTTTGTGCATCAAAACGAAGTGAGCGAAGAAAAAGGGCACGTAAAGAAGGCCCAAAAGGTGCTTGCTCGCCCGCTCGATCCGGACGGAAAATTCTTCCCGTTGAAAGAGCGCCAGGATGAAAAAGAAAAGGAGAATGAAGGCCAGCGCCGCGATGAAACATCGGGGGTCTCGGGAGTACAGGGAAAGAGGGGGGAGCATACCGAGAAGCAGACCCACCGCTCTTTCTGGTTGGGAAATCCCGGGTAGAGAGAGCGTATAAAATTCCCGCAGGCCTAAAAAGGTCAGGAGAAGGATGAGCAAGAGAAAGAGCCAGGGCGGAGCATAAATGACAAAAAAGATCAGGCTCGGGGCCAGAACCAAGCCAGAGAGCCAGCGTTTCAGATGCATGGGATCACCGGTCCCCTGCTTTGATCTGTTCACTCGTCAGGCCAAATCTGCGTTCTCGCTCCTGGTAGCTCAGCAAGGCCTTGATTAGCTCCTCTTTGTTGAAATCTGGCCAAAGGGTGGGAGTGACATAGATTTCCGTGTAAGCGAGTTGCCAGAGGAAAAAATTGCTGATGCGCATCTCGCCGCTGGTACGGATGAGCAGGTCCGGGTCCGGAAGGTTGGCGGTCCAGAGGTATTTGGCAAAA
>CAYQWO010000056.1:0-12619 GCA_964421095.1 uncultured Syntrophaceae bacterium | reverse complement strand
ATGCCTTCCCGAAAGATTCTCTCAACCCTTCGACGATCCGCTCCATATGCATCCTGCGCGAGCCCTTGACTAGAATCCAGTCCCCCTCCTCGACCACTTCTTTCAGGCCCTCCAAAACTTCCTCATGATTTCGAGCAATATGCAGATTTTGGGCCGCCATCCCGGCAGCCTTCGCTCCTTCGGCGAGATGCCCGACCTGTTCCCCCAACAGAAACAGATGCGCCCATTTCATCTCCCCGATTCGCTTCCCCGCTTTTTCGTGAGCTTCCGCCGAGCCAGGGCCTAGCTCCAGCATATCCCCCAATACCAGTAGGCCCCGGTTTTTCCCCTTCATCTCGGTAAAGGCTGATAGCGTTACCCTTAAAGAGTCAGGGTTGGCGTTGTATGAATCGTCCAGGAGGCGCAGGCCGCGACGGAGGCGAATGACTTTCCCCCTCCCGGGAAAGGGTTGAAACTTTTCCAGCCCGGCCACAATTTTTTCGAGGTCCACCTCCAGAATGGCTGCGACCGTTGCCGCTGCTAAAGCATTGTAGATGTTATGATGCCCGAAGGCGGCCAGACCCACCGAGCGTTTCACCTCGCCCATCCTCAGAAAAAAAAGCACCCCCTTTTCGGATGTGAGGCTGACGTCCTCGGCGCGCACGTCTGCCTCCTGAATGATCCCGAAGGTTTTTTTCCGGCAGCAGGCCGAGACCGCCAATTTGGCCACACGCGGGTCGTCGACGTTGACGGCAATCCAGTCGTCCGTCCTCAATCCATCCCAGAGTTCTCCTTTGGCCCGGGTCACCCCTTCCAGGCCCTCCAGGAATTCCAGGTGGGCATGGCCGATGTTGGTAATCAGAGAGACTTGAGGATCGGCGATGGCCTTCAGTTTGCGGATCTCCCCCGGCTCGCTCGTGCCCATCTCCAGGATGGCCACCTCATGCTTGGGCGACAGCCTCAGCAGCATCAATGGAAGGCCAATGAGGTTGTTCAGGTTCCCTTCGGTCTTCAGCAGGTGGAATTTCTCGGAGAGGACCTGGGCCGTCATCTCTTTGGTCGTGGTTTTTCCGTTGCTGCCGGTAATGGCGACTATTTGGGCGGGCTGTCGGGCGCGCCAGAAATGAGCCAGATCACCAAGGGCCCGCAGAACATCCTCCACAACGATCAAGAAATTTGCGGAAAAATCCATCTCCCTTACACGATCTTCCTTGCCTTGCTGGACCAGCGACCCGGCCGCTCCCTTGGCCATGGCCTGCCCGATGAAGTCATGCCCGTCAAACCTGGGCCCTTTCAGAGGGATGAAAAGTTCGCCGGCATGCAATCTGCGCGAATCACTACTTACTCCCTGGGCCCTCAAAAGAGGATCTCCACGGATGAGTGTCCCTCGTGTGGCCTGGACAATCTCGCCAGCGGATAGACTAACGATCTTTCTCCTCCTTTGCGGATGCTAAAGCCGCCGCGGCTTCTTCGCGATCGTCAAAATGGATTTTTTTTCTTCCCACGATCTGATAATCCTCATGCCCTTTGCCGGCGATCAGGACTACATCGCCGGGGCGGGCTGCCCGGATTGCCAGATGAATGGCTTCTCGTCGATCCGGAACGACCAGGTATGCAGAATCTGTCCAACCCACGGATAAATCAGCGGCCCGGTATTTTTTCCGGCCCGTCTCCTGAATCCCCTTCTCTACTTCCTCGATAATCTTCAAAGGGTCTTCTGTGCGGGGATTGTCAGAGGTCAGGATGGCCAAATGACTCGCCAAAGCAGCCACCCTTCCCATCACCGGCCGCTTTCCGCGGTCGCGATCTCCCCCGCATCCAAAGACAACGATTAGCCTCCCAGACCGGATCCGGTTTAGAGTGGCCAGGGCTCTCGCAAGGGCATCGCTGGTATGGGCGTAATCAACGAACACGGCAAAGCCGTCGCCTCCCGGCACGGGCTCCAATCTTCCCGGAACCCGGGTGAGCCTCGCGACCCCGGCAGCGATGGTTTCCGGCGAAAGCTCCAGAGCGAGTCCCGCACTCACAGCGGCTAGTATGTTGTAGAGGTTATGTTTCCCGATCAAAGAAGAAGTCAGGTCAAAAGACCCCCGGGGAGTATGCACCCGAGCCCGTAGGCCTTCGGCCGATTCGGCAAATCTCTCCGGCCAAACATCACCGCGCTTATCCACCCCATAGCCGAGGGGGGTGGCGCAAGCGATCCTGGAAAGTTCTACGCCCCTGGGATCGTCCAGATTGATCACGGCAAAACGTTCCTTTTTTTTGCTCTCCAGCAGACATTGCGTGAAAAGCAATTGCTTGGCCTGAAAATAATTTTCCATCGACCCGTGGTAGTCTAAGTGGTCCCGGGTCAGGTTCGTGAAAAGGGCGACATCAAAATCGCAGGTGCGAACTCGCTGCAGGTCCAGAGCGTGGGAAGAGACTTCTACGATGGCGTGGGTGGCGCCGGCATCGACCATGGCCCGCAGATTTCTCTGCAGGTCCAGCGATTCGGGCGTGGTCGTCAGGGCAGCCTGAACACGGCCCTGGAAATGGTAGTTGATGGTACCCATTACCCCAACGCTTTTCCCCGCCTCCTCCAGCATTGCTTCGATCAGGTAAGAAGTCGTGGTCTTGCCATTCGTTCCGGTGATCCCCACGAGCGTCAAGAACGAAGAAGGGTCTCCGTAGAAAGCGGCGGAAAGCCGGGCCAAGGCCTCTCGTACGTTGGGCACGATGACCTGAGTAACCTTCAGGTCTTCCATGGCTTCACCGACCAGGAGAGAACGGGCGCCCTGGGAGAGAGCCTCCGGGATGAAGCGTCTTCCATCCTCCTGCGAGCCGCGGATGGCCGCAAAAAGGAATCCATCCGCAACATCCCGGGAATGGTAGGCAAGCCCTCTGACCTCTACCGCAGGGTCTCCGATGACTTGCTTCACGAGCAAGCGAGAGATGAGCTCCTTCAACCTCATCGGTCCTGGCTTCCTCCGCAGCATTCTATTCTTTTCATTATAATCCATTTCCGATGGAGGTCAAAAAAGCTGGGGAGTCGCACTGGAAGCTGATTTTCCACCCGGAGATTTCCGCTATATCGGCGAATGGAACCGGACCACTCCCTTGGCGTTCCCCTGCAGGATCTGGCCGGGCGCTGGGTCCTGGGCAATCGCTGTCCCGCTTCCTTCGAGCTTCAGCTCCAGGCCCAATCTCCTGGCCACCTGCACGACCTGGCGGATGGATTTGCCGGCAAAATCTGGCATCACCCCTGGTTCTTCCGCCACCTCGATTGCTTTTGCCGGAGCAGGGGTTCGGATTGTCCCCGGTTCCTTATCATCGCGCAGATTTTGGGGACCTGCTTTGACCAGGTAGGTAACTCCTTTGGGGTAAACCCCCATGTAAGGCAAGACCTGTTCGGCGATCCCCTTGAAGGCTGGGGCTGCAACGATTCCCCCAAAACTGATGCCCGCGGGTTCATCGATGATCACGGAGATGATCACCTGGGGATTTTCAACTGGGGCGAACCCGATGAAGGAAGCCACCCGTTTGTCTGAATAGCCCCGGCCTTCAAGCAGAGCTTTCTGGGCGGTGCCTGTCTTGCCCGCGGCCTCATAACCCGAAAGGCTGGCCGCTTTCCCCGTCCCTCCCTCTTCCACGACTGTTTTCAGGATCGAAGAAACCACTTTTGCGGTTTCTGGCGAAATGACCCGCCGCCTGTGGCTGGGTTGATTTTCCATGAGGCTATTGCTCTGCCGCTCCAGGACAGTCTTCACAACGTAAGGCTTCATTAGGATTCCTCCGTTGGCCAGGGCGGCAAAGGCTGTGGTCAATTGCAGCGCCGTAGTGGAAATTCCCTGCCCAAAACTTATGTTCGCCAGCCCCACTTCCGACCACTGCTGGGGTGCGGGGAGGAAGCCTGGGACTTCTCCCGGCAGGTCGATCCCTGTCTTTGAACCAAAACCAAAACTTTTTAGGGAACGATAAAACTTTTCCCTTCCCAATTTCTGCCCCACTTTGCTTGCCCCGATATTGCTCGAGACCTTTATAATCTCGCCCAAGGAAAGCCATCGGTAGGCATGGGTATCATGGATGACTCTTCCTCCTACACTATGGGAGCCATTCTCGCAGAAAAAGATATCACCCCGGCCGACCGCCCGCTCTTCCAGGGCAGAGGCCAGAAGAAAGGCTTTGAGCGTCGAGCCAGGCTCAAAAGTATCGGTGATGGCGCCGTTTTTCCAGACATGGGGGGGGAAAGAGGAGAAGCGGTTCAGATCGAAGGAGGGCTGGATGGCCAGGGCCAGGACCTCCCCTGTCTTGGGGTTCATGACGATCGCTAGGCCCCCTTTTGCCGAAGAGGACTGAACTGCTTTTTTCAGCTCCTTTTCTGCCACGTATTGGATATTCTTGTCGATGGTCAATATGACTTCACAGCCCTCCTCGGAATTGTTGAACGCCGGCTTCTCCGGGCTGATGGCTCTTCCGCGGCCATCCTTAGAGATCAGGATATATCCGGGTTCCCCTCGGATGAACTCATCATATCCCAATTCAACTCCCTCCAGGCCCTTGGAGTCTACCCCGGCAAAGCCGATGACGTGGCACCCCATCTCCCCCTGCGGGTAAAATCGCTTGGTTTCCTTCAGAAAATCCACGCCTTCTATGTTCAGCTGCTCGATGGCCGTCCGTTGTCCCGGGGTGATCCCCCTCTCCAGCCAAACGAAAGGTCGGTCCTCTTTCATCTTTTGCAGAAGGGCTTCGGGCTTCTTACCGAGGATGGGGCCAATTCGATTCGCCGCTTCACCGGGGTTCACCACTTTTCCCGGTTGGGCGAAGACCGAGTCAACTTCCATGCTGATGGCCAGCTCTTCCTTCTTCCGGTCATACAGGATTCCCCGTTTGGGCACCAGCGGAACGATCCTCTGGTACTGCCGCTCCGCCAGAGCGGCCAGCTTGTTACTTTGGAGAACTTGCAGCTGATACGCCCTCGCGAAGACGACCAGGAAAAGGAAAGAAAAAAGGCAGAGGAGGAGGGCGATGCGAAATCGAAGCCATGTCTTCGGGGGTGGCTTCATCGAACGATGATCAGTTGCTCTTTCTGGGGGTTAATGAAGCCTAACTCTTTCAAAGCCACATTCTCGATCCGCCTGGGAGATTTGAGAGCAGCCAGCTCGAGGCGCAATTTTTTGTTCTCCTTCAGCAGATCCTGTTCGTCCTGACTGGCCTGAGAAATCTCGTACCCAAGGGAGATCACCTGATGACGCGCCCAAACATTGAAAAGAGAACATCCGATGAAAGCCAGAGCTATGACCAAGGCCAACAATGCTAAGTGGCGGTTGGCCAATTTTAATGGAAACTGGAAACTCGCCTCTGGCTCCCGTTCCGGGTTGCTGATGGCGATCGATTTATAGATCGCTTCGGCCATCTCCTCCTCCTTCGGTGGGGCGCTTCGGAATCTTTTCGGCGGCTCTCAATTTCGCGCTGCGCGCCCTGGGATTAGCAAAAACTTCCGCGGAAGATGGGACCACAGGCTTGGGCGTGAGGATGCGCAGATGAGGGGGTTCCCCGTTCCGCCCTTTAGCCCACTGCCGGAAATGTCCTTTGACAATTCTGTCTTCCAGCGAATGGAAAGAAATGATGCAAAGTCGCCCCCCGGGAAGAAGGAGATCGCGCGATTGCCCGAGAAATGTTCTCAGGTTCTCCAGTTCATCGTTGACCGCGATCCGTAAAGCCTGGAAGACGCGGGTGGCCGGATGGATGCGCCCGCGGCGCTGGGGAACAGATTTTTCGATCAGATCGAGGAGTTCCCGAGTAGTGCGCAGAGGTTTGATCTGGCGCCGTCGAGCAATCGCCCTGGCGATTCGGTTGGCCCAGCGTTCCTCCCCGTACTGGCGGAAAATGTCGCTCATCTCCGAGACGGAAAGCTCCTGTAGAAGGTCCCGGGCGGTAATTATTGTATCCCGGCTCATGCGCATATCCAGCGGTGCGTCCCAGCGGAAGCTGAATCCTCTCTCCGGATCCTCCAGTTGTTCTGTGGAAACCCCCAAGTCCAATAAAATCCCATCCACTCCAACGGGGGAAAACGATTCGAGAACCGTTTTCAAGTCCTTGAAGTTTCCTTTTTGGAGTTCGACTCTTTTGCCAAAAACAGCCAGGTTTTCCTGAGCGCGGCGCATGGCCTGCTCATCCCAATCCAACCCGACCAGCCTTCCAGAAGGGGTGCTACGTTCCAAAATGGCCCGGGCATGGCCCCCGCTCCCCACTGTTCCATCCACGTAAACTCTGCCGGGCTGGCAATTCAGATATTCGAGAACTTCCGGCAACAGGACTGGACGGTGTTGACTGCCCCCCATCCCTGATTAAATCCCCAGCTCAGCTAAGGCTTCGCCCATCCCTTCAAAATCCCCTTCCGACCGTTTGATTTCCTCCAGCCAGCGTTCCTTGCTCCAGATCTCGAACTTTCGCAGCATGCCAGCGAAAACGACATTTTTCCCCAATTGGGCGTAATCCCGAAGCGTGGGGGGAATTAATATTCGGCCCAGCTTATCGATCGGACATTCCGTAGCTCCGGAAATAAAAAATCTCTGGAAGGCTTTCGCTTCCTTTTTGACCATGGAAAGGGAACCGACCCGCTCCTCCAAAACTCTCCATTCCTCGTAAGGGTAGGCGACTAAACATCGGTCAAAATTTGTCAGGATCAACCGATCGTCATATTTTTCCGCGAGTAATTCCCGAAACTTTGCTGGGATGGAAACCCGCCCCTTGGAATCTACGGTGTGTTCAAACCTGCCCCGAAACATTCCGTTTATCCTTAAAATTATCCACTATTATCCACTTTATTCCACCTTTTGGTCAACTATAAAGCTTTGTCGGAAAGTTGTCAAGAAAAATTTAATATTTTTTGATAGACTGTGAGTATCTGGAGGGGAAAATGCGGGTAATTTGTAAAGGGTGTTTACATAATCCCGGGGGGGTGCGGATAATTCAATTGCAGGCTCAGCTGCTGATTTTTTTACCTTTTTCTTTTTTCTTCTCCATCTTCGATCTCTTCTGGTACTTGGCTACTGCCCGGTTATGTTCTTCCAGGGTGCTGGAAAAATGATGGGTACGGTTGTTCCTAGAAACAAAATAGAGGTAATTGACATCGGCCGGATACAGCACTGCCTGCAGAGATTTTAGCCCGGGATTGGCAATGGGGCCCTTCGGGAGACCGAAGATTTGGTAGGTATTGTAAGGAGATTTCCTGAGAAGGTCCTGTTTCGTAATCCTTTCGCTCTTGAATTTTCTCTTTTTGAGGTCATAGACCGCGGTCGGATCGCTCTGCAGGGCCATTCCCCGATGAAGGCGGTTGTGAAAAACCGCCGATATCAGCCTTCTCTCCTGATCATCCATGGCCTCCTTCTCGATCATGGAGGCCAGAATCACCACGTCTCTCCGGCTCAGCCCTAAGTACTCCGCCCGTTTACTCAGAGAAGCGTAAACCGTTTTGAAACGAGCTACCATCTGGCGAATGACCTGGTCTTCTCCAAACCCCTTGGGAAAATTGTATGTATCCGGAAAGAGGTACCCTTCCAAACTATCTCCATCAAAATCCAGAGCGGCAATAAAGGAAAGGTCCTTTGCTTTCTCCAGAAAAAATTTCTTGCTACAGACTTTGGCCTGCTCCAAAATCTCTCCGATTTGATAGATATTAAACCCTTCCGGGATAGTTACGGGGTATTTAATAACGTCCCCGCGGACCAATTTTGTCAGGACCTCGCTGGGGGGCATTGAAGTATGGAGCTCGTATTCCCCTGCTTTTACCTTTGGAATGGCGTCCTGAAGGCGGGCCAGCAGATAAAAGCCCCTATGGTCGCGAACGATGCCATTTTCTTCCAGAATCCTGCCAATCTCATGGAAGCTCATCCCCGCCGGGATGTTCACAACTTTGGAATGTCGCTCCCAGCTGGGGGGGCTCAAGAAATGGACATAAATCGTGGCCAATAGGACGACTACCAGTCCAGCGAGGGTAAGGAGAAGGTCTGAAGTCCTTTCCTTGAACCAGAGTGACAGCGAACCCGCTTTGGAAGCAAAATGCCTTCGGTCGTCCATCAAATCTATTTTCCCTAATAAATCCAATAGAATTCTAAAATTTGAGAGTTTTATTTTCATTGCCAAAGGGAGCGGATCTCCTTCCTCCAGGACATCGGCTCCCCAAATCTTAACCTTAAAACTTGGCTACCCTAAATTCTAAGGGCCATTTATGGTTGGGTCAAGCCTTTTTCTTTCCCTCCTTCACCCTCAAACATACCCCGGGACTTAATAATTCTTTTATTTCGGATTTTAGTTTGCGGTCCCCCACCATTTCCCCCTCCGAGGGGAGTTTGGCGAGGGGTGAATTTGCCATCGGCAATTTATGGGTATTTCTCAGGAGCTTGACTTCTCGCCGGGATAGATGTAGGAATAAATACATGAATTTGATATGGGGTTCAAGGATTTTAGGGTTCGAGGATTCCAGATTTGGTAATCTTTTACTTGCCCCCTGAACCTTAGAGCCCTGGAACTCCTTCGAATATTCATGCCATAGGGAAGGGGCAACATGAACAACGCCATAACTGATGTGCCAGGTTTTCAGGTCGGCCACGCTCAAGACCGAATAGCCGCCACAGGATGCACTGTGGTCCTTTGCCCCCCCGGAACCGTGGGAGGCCTCGATGTACGGGGATCTGCCGCTGGGACCCGCCAGACCGATTCCCTTCATCCTTTTCACTTTGTCGATGAAGTCCATGCCGTGCTCCTTTCTGGCGGGAGTGCTTTTGGCCTGGACGCCTCCGGGGGAGTGATGAAATTCCTTGAGGAAAAGGGCATCGGATACCAGACTTCCGCGGCCAGAGTCCCGATCGTTCCCACGGCCATCATATATGACTTGGGGATAGGGGAAAGCCGGGTTTGGCCGGATAAGGAGATGGGCTATCAAGCCTGTCTGCACAGTCAAACCGGACCTGTTGAGGAAGGCAGCGTGGGTGCGGGAACCGGGGCCACCGTTGGAAAGCTATTGGGAGCACGCCTGGCTACAAAAGGAGGGGTGGGAACAAGCTCTATCATCTTGCCCAGTGGCGTGGTCGTGGCTGCGCTCGTGGTTGTCAATGCCTTCGGCGATGTATTTGACGCCAAAGAAGGAAGGATTCTCGCCGGCGCGAGGGATGCCCAGAACCCCGACCGCTTCATCGACTCCGCTGCCACGATCAAGGCGGGAACCTCCGTTCGAACCCAGGAAGTCGCCTTCCAAAACACCACCCTGGGGGTTGTGGCCACCAACATCAAGCTATCCAAACGGCAAGCCATCAAGGTGGCTCAAATGGCTCAAAGTGGGTTCGCCCGGACCATATCCCCCATCCATTCCACTGTGGACGGGGACCTGGTCTTTGCTCTCTCCGCTGGAGGTAAGCAGGCCGATGTAAATGCCGTTGGCTTAATGGCTGAAGAGGTTGTGGCTGCGTCCGTCATCCGGGCCGTCTTGGCGGCCGATGGCCTCGGACTGCTTCCGGCATACCGGGACTTGCATAAACCCTAAAGGAGGGTTCCAGGAGTCAAGGGTTCAAGGGGCCAAGTGAAAAAAATAAAAAATCTGGAACCCTTCCCCGCCAAAGGCGGGGTCGAACCCTGTATTTCCTACCATTTTCTCTGGATGGTATAATCTGAGATGGCTAAGAGTGCCTCTTTTTCTATGCTGGACGGGAAGAGGGAGAGGGAGGAGCAAGCCTTGGCCACGAATTCTTTCGCCCGCTGGGTGGTGTAAGCGATTCCCCCGCAATCTTTCACTAGGTTCAATAGATATCCTAAATCTACCTGCCGGCGATTCGGGTCCAGGATGATCGGGGTAAGGTGATCCCGTTCGGCCTGAGAACAGGTTCGTAAGGTATGGATCAAGGGCAGCGTGATTTTCCCTTCGTTCAAATCTTTCCCGATGGCTTTCCCTAGGGTTGCCTCTTCGGATATGTAATCCAAAGTATCGTCCATCAGCTGGAAGGCAATTCCCAAATTGAACCCAAAATCGGCGGCGGCCCTCTCTTTTTCCAGAGGCACCCGGCCCAGAATTGCCCCAATTTGGCAGGCTGCGGAAATCAAAACCGCTGTCTTGTTTATCACCACATAATAATAATCTTCTTCGGTAATCTCGGGGTTCCCCATTTTTACCAGCTGCATAACCTCTCCTTCGGCCATTCGTGTCGTGGCCCCGGAGACGACCTCTAAAATATGCAGGTTCCCATCCTGGACAATTATGGAGAAGGATTTGGTAAACAAGAAATCCCCTACCAGCACGCTGGCTCCGTCGCCCCAGACGGAATTGGCCGAGGCCATTCCCCGCCGCACAAAAGCCCGATCGACTACATCATCGTGCAGGAGGGTGGCCGTGTGGATGAATTCGACCGTGCTGGCCAAAGGAACAGCCCGGGGCCCGCGATAACCACACAGGCGAGCGCATAAAAGGAGAAGAACAGGGCGGAACCGTTTCCCGCCGCTGGAGATCAGGTAATTGCTCACGGTAGGGATCATGACGATCTCGGAGAGGAGATTTCTGGCCATCTCCGCCTCTACGGCCTTCAGGTCCTCCTCGATCAGGGCTACCGCTTGCTCTAAATTCAAAAACGCTTCTCCCAATTAGAGATTTGCAGTCAGAACGGAATATCTTCCTCACCTTTGGTCGCGGGGGGAGCATAATCCGCCTCCGGTTCTTTGGCCTTGCGGTTCCCCTCTCCGACGGCGCCGAGCATCTTCATATCCGTGGCCTCGATCTCGGTGGTGGTCCGTTTGTTCCCATCGCGGTCCTCCCAGGATCGAGTCCGCAACCTCCCCTCGATGTACACAAGCTTTCCCTTACTCAAGTACTCCCCGCAGAGCTTGGCCAATCCCCTCCAGGCTACGATACGGTGCCATTCGGTTCTTTCCTCTTTCTCCCCGCTTTTGTTCGTCCACACTTCACTGGTGGCGATGCGAAAGGTGGCCACCTCCGCTCCGCTGGGCGTATAACGAATTTCCGGGTCCGCCCCCAATCTGCCAATGAGAATGACTTTATTGATCACCGGTTCCCTCCTTGTCGGCCGAACCTTCTTTTCTTCCCGGGTCGGCCTGGAATTTCTCTGGTGGACTAGCCGATGGCCCTGCTTCTTTTGGACAAAGGAATTTTATCATTCGAAGGAAGGAAGTCAAGGTTTTATTGAAAAGGGGCGTTGACAGTCTCCCTGGAATTGAGTATGAATGGAATGAGTCCCCCGTATTCTTAAGGACGACAGACCATGATCCGTACGATTTTTGCCTGGTTGATCTGCATTTGCACTACTGTGATCTTGGGAACCGTGGCGATCTTTCTCTCTCTCTTTGACTCTTCCGGGAACATCTCCCATCTTGTTGCCCGCCTCTGGGGGAGGATTCAGCTGCGTACCACGGGTACGACTGTAAAAATTCAGGGGCAGGAAAACATTGACCCCCGAAAAAGTTACATCTTGGTCTCCAACCACCAGTCCAACTTTGACATCTTCGCCCTCCTGGGATACCTGCCGATCCAATTCCGCTGGACGGCCAAGGCGGAGTTATTCCGGATCCCATTCCTGGGATGGTCTATGTCCCGTATTGGATACATACCGATCGAGCGGGATAGCCCCAAAAAAGCCTACCGCAGCATGCTGCGGGCGGCAGAAAAAGTTCAGAAGGGCGTATCGGTCATGATTTTTCCCGAAGGGACGCGCAGCCCGGACGGAAGCCTGCAACGCTTCAAAAAAGGTGTCTTTCTTATCGCCCTCAAATCGCAAGCCCCCATTTTGCCCATCGCCATCCGCGGAACGGGAAAGATTATGCAGAAAGGAGACTGGCGCACCTACCCCGGAAAAGTGCAGATTATCATCGACCCACCGATTGAAACCAGCGGAATCCCCCCTCAAGAGGAGGGGGAGCTTTCCGAACGCGTCCGCAGCACCCTGATGAAATATATTGCCCGGACTTGATTGACGTAACGGAATATATGTCTTAGACTATTTCTATAGGGAAGGAAACTTTTCGTCTGCTTCCGCGGGGAAGATTTGACCATGTTCCCGGTGCTTGCTCAGTGGGATTCCTTCAAACTCTACTCTTACGGTCTTTTTGTAGTAACGGCGTTCCTGATCGGTATCCTTTGGGCTGTGCGCAGGGCGAGGGGGGCGGGCCTTGCGGCTTTTCCTTTCTTCGAACTGGGCATTTATGGCGGGGTGGCCTGTATCGTCGGGGCGCGATTCCTTTACGTTGTCACTGAGTGGCCGCACTTTGCGAATTATCCCGGGGAGATCTTTCGCCTATGGGATGGGGGGTTAACTCTCTATGGAGGGTACATCGCTTCCCTTGTTTTTACATTTTTTTTCCTGCGCGGCCTGCGCCTTCCCTTCTGGAAATCCTTCGATGTTTATGCTCCCGCACTCCCCCTGGGACTGGCCATCGGGCGCCTGGGCTGCTTCTTTAATGGTTGTTGCTACGGCCTGCGCTCGGACGCGTGGGGGATGTCATTTCCCTCTGCCCATCATCCACCGGTCTTCGTGCAGCAGGTTCGCGACGGGCTGATCAAAATCGACAGCCTGCGCGCTCTGCCCGTTCTTCCCACCCAACTTTACTCTGCGGCCGCTGATATGGGAATTCTCTTCATACTCCTCTGGCTGGAGAGAAAATC